>DASXAI010000284.1:0-3911 GCA_036406775.1 Acidimicrobiales bacterium | reverse complement strand
CCCTTCGACTTGGCGTAGCCGTTGATGGCCGGGTTGGGGCCGACGTAGGTGGCGTCGATCGACTCGGCGAACAGGGCATCGATGGCGTTGGGCCCGGCGTTGAACGTCTGGGTCTGCAGGGTGACGTTCGGGCCCAGCTTGTCGGCGAAGATGCCCTTCTCCACCCCCACCAGCGCCGTGGCGTGGGTGATGTTCGGGAAGTAGCCGAGGCGCAGCGTGACCTTCTCGCCCGAGGAACCGCCGCTCGCCGCGCCGCCGGTCGTTGCGGTGCCCGAGGAGTTGTCCGAGCCGCACGCCCCCAGGACCACAGCGGCGGCGAGGGCGACAGGCACGAGTCGTCGGAAGCGCATGGGGTCTCCGGGGGGTGGGAGGCGGATCGAAATACGAGTAAGTCGATCAGGTTTTAGAAGAATACCGCGACGGAGTCAAACGCCCACCCGATGAACGCCGGCACCTACGCTGCGTCACCGTGACCGGGCCGACCGTCCGAGTGCATCGCTGGCGCGGCGCCGCCGCCGTCACTCTGCGTGCCGGCGACCTCCAGGCGACGTTCCTGCCGGAACTGGGCATGACCGGTGTCTCGCTGGGCTGGCAGCGCCGGGAGCTCGTAGCTGTCCCGGGCGGTCCCCGAGCGCTGACGGGGGGACACACCACCGGCCTACCCCTCCTGCACCCGTGGGCCAACCGACTGGCCGGCCGGCGCTACGTGGCGCTCGGCCAGGCCGTCGACCTGCGCCGACTGCGCCTCCCCACCGACGCCAACGGGTTGCCCATGCACGGGACGATGCTCGGCCGCGACGGGTGGACGATCGCCTCCCTGGAGGCCGGCCGGCGGTCGGCCCGGCTCCAGGCCCGCTTCGACTACGCCGGCGCCTTCGTCGACCTCGCCGCCTTCCCGTTCCCCCACGTGGTCGAAGTCGACGCCGTCCTCGATGGGCGCCAACTGGCGGTCTCCACGGTCGTCCGGCCCCTGGAGGGCCCCGTGCCGGTGGCATTTGGCTGGCACGACTACTTCCAGCTGCCAGGGCCGCGCCGGACCTGGCAGTTGCGGATGCCGGTGTGCGAGCACCTCGGGCTCAACCGCCGCCTGATCCCGACGGGCCGGCGCACGGCCCAGCCGGCGGAGGACGCGCCCATCGCCGACCGCACGTTCGACGACGGCTACGCCCTGGGCGACGACCGCCGATTCGCCCTCACCGGCGGCGGGGTGCGACTCGAGGTCGAGCTCGACGGCGGCTACCCGTACGCCCAGGTCTGGGTGCCGGCCGGCCGCCCGTTCGCCTGCATCGAACCGATGGCGGCACCGACGAACGCCCTCGCCAGCGAGTCCTACGCCCTCGCCACGCCCGACGCGCCCTACGCCGCCACGTACACCCTCCGCCCGACGGCGGCCTGAACCCACCCGAGGATCCACCACTTCGCGTGCGGCCGTCCTTACGCTCCCGCCGATGCTCCTGCGCCAGCGCCCGGTCTCCGCGTCCGCCGTCGACGAGCCGTTCGAGCTCGACGACGGCCGGCTGGCCGAGCTGGGCTTCACGCGGGAGTCGCTGGCCGAGGAGATCGGCCGCCGGTCGTGGTTCCACTCCTTCGACTTCGGCGCCGGCCTCGGCACGCCGGGTCGCGACGTGACGCGGCGGAAGCTGGCCGCTCTCGATCTCCCCGACGTCCGGGGCCGGTCGGTGATCGACATCGGCGCCTACGACGGATTCTTCTCGTTCGAAGCCGAACGGCGCGGCGCCACCCGGGTCGTGGCCAGCGACCACTGGGCGTGGACGTGGCCCGGCGAGGATGCCCGCCGCAACTTCGAACTCGTGCACGCCATCCTCGACAGCGGCGTCGAGTCGCTGGAGGTCCCGGCCCAGCATCTGGCCGGCGAGCACCACGGCACCTACGACGTCACGCTGTTCCTCGGCGTGCTCTACCACGCGCCCGACATGCTCCAATACCTTCGGGCCGTCCGGTCGGTCACGAGCAGGATGCTGGTCCTCGAGACCGTCGTGGACGCCCTCGACGTCAACCGCCCGATGGCGGCCTTCTACCCTCGCGGCACCTTCCCGGGCGACGACAGCAACCACTGGGGCCCCAACCCGGCATGCGTCGAGGAGATGCTCCACCGCGTCGGCTTCGACCGGGTCGAGCGCCGCGGCCTGTGGATCCGGGCGTCGCGCACCCGGGGCCGCATGGTCTTCCACGCCTGGGTCTAACCGCCGCGGGCGGCCTCCACTGTGGCGGCCACGGCCATCTGGTCCACGAGGTTGTTCAGCGGGTCGTCGCCGTGGCCCCGGACCCACCCGAACGTGACGTCGCCGCGGGCGTTCACCAGGTCGACGAGCGGCTCCCACAGGTCGCGGTTGGCCACCGGTTGGCGTTTCGAGTTCTGCCAGCCGTTGCGCTGCCACTTCTCCCACCATCGGTCGCGGAAGCAGTTCACGACGTAGGTCGAGTCGGACATGACGTGGAGTGGGCCGGCCAGAGCTTCGACGGCCCGTAGGACGGCGGTGATCTCCATCCGCTGGTTCGTGGTGCGGGCCTCGCCGCCGCTGGCCGACGGCTCACCGTCCGGCGCGACGGCCCAGGCCCATCCACCAGGACCGGGGTTCCCGGAACAGGCCCCGTCCGTGTACACGGTCACGGTCTCGGGCGGCACGTTTTGAGCCTGCCACGCGAGAGAATGGATCCATGATCTTCGACGGCTTCGTCAACCAACTCCCCGACATCGACCCGGTCGAGACGGAGGAGTGGTTGGACAGCCTCGACGCCGTCGTCGAGACGCGCGGCAAGACCCGCGCCCGCTACCTGCTGTCGCGCCTGCTGGAGCGGGCCCGGGAGTCACAGGTCAGCTTCCCGGCCACCGTCTCGACCCCGTACGTGAACACCATCCCGCCCGAGCTCGAGCCGTGGTTCCCGGGCGACGAGTACATCGAGCGCCGCATCCGGGCCTACGTCCGGTGGAACGCCGCCGTGATGGTGATCCGGGCCAACAAGCACGCCGAAGGCATCGGCGGCCACCTGTCCACCTACGCCTCCTCGGCCAGCCTGTACGAGGTCGGGTTCAACCACTTCTTCCGGGGCAAGGACGACGGCCAACCGGGCGACCAGGTCTACTTCCAGGGCCACGCCGCGCCCGGCATCTACGCCCGGGCGTTCCTCGAAGGCCGCCTGTCGGAGGACGACCTCGACCACTTCCGCCGCGAGATCGGCCGCAACGGCCTGTCGTCGTACCCCCATCCCCGTCTCATGCCCGACTTCTGGGAGTTCCCCACGGTCTCGATGGGCTTGGGCCCGATCACGGCGCTGTACCAGGCCCGGTTCAACCGCTACCTCCAGAACCGCCGGCTCGACGACACGAGCCAGAGCCGGGTGTGGTGCTACCTCGGCGACGGTGAGTGCGACGAGCCCGAGACCCTCGGCTCGCTGTCCCTTGCGTCGCGCGAGCGGCTCGACAACCTCATCTTCGTCGTGAACTGCAACCTGCAGCGGCTCGACGGTCCAGTGCGCGGTAACGGCAAGGTGATCCAGGAGCTCGAGGTGGTGTTCCGCGGCGCCGGTTGGAACGTCATCAAGGTCATCTGGGGCTCCAAGTGGGACGAGCTGCTCCACAAGGACAAGGACGGCGTGCTCCTCAACAAGATGAACACGACCGTCGACGGCGAGTTCCAGCGCTACAGCGTGGAGAGCGGCGCCTACATCCGCGAGCACTTCTTCGGCCCCGACCCGCGGCTGCGCGAGATGGTGGCCCACCTGTCCGACGACGAGCTGCGCTGGCTGCCCCGCGGCGGGCACGACTACCGCAAGCTCTACGCCGCCTACAAGGCCGCCACCGAGAACCTCGGCAGTGGCGCGCCCACCGCCATCCTCTGCAAGACCATCAAGGGATGGACCCTCGGCCCGGAGATCGAGGGTCGCAACGC
>DASXAI010000283.1:0-7776 GCA_036406775.1 Acidimicrobiales bacterium | reverse complement strand
CCTGGTGGCCATCGCCGTCCAGGCGCCGTACGCCTCGGGCCGCGCCCTCACCGACGCCCTGAAGCCGAGCCAGTGGTCGGAGGTGCTGCACACCAGCTCAGGGCGGGCGTGGGGCCTGCGGGTGCTCGTGCTGGCCATCGTGGGCGCCGGGCTGCTGCTGACCATCGACCGCCTGCGCACGCAGGTGTGGCGGGTGGTCGGTGTGCTGGCCGCCGGGGCGCTGTTCGTGCTGGTGGCCATGGGCGGACACGGGACGACGGGCCGGTGGGCGGCGGTCGGCCTGCTGGCGACGGTGGCCCACCTCGGCGGCATGTCGGTGTGGATCGGCGGTCTCACCGTCCTGCTGGTAGGCGTCCTGCGCGATCCCGATCCTCATGACGGCCTGGCGCGGGTCCGGGCGTTCTCGCCCATCGCCTTCGGGGCCGTCGCCGTCATCGTGGTCAGCGGCGTGATCCAGGCGTACCGCCAGGTGGGCAGCCTTGACGCCCTGACCAACACCGACTATGGGCGGCTACTGCTCGTGAAGACAGCGTTCGTCGTGGTGGCCGTGGCCGTGGCGTGGGGGTCGCGGCGGCTCATCCAGGGCGCACCCGAGCCGGCGCCGGTGGCGCTGGCGGCGGGCGCCGCCGTGCTCGAGCGGAGCGACACGGACGACGCAGGCCTCCGCCGCACGCGCCGTCGCTTGCGGCGCACGATCGGCGCTGAGATCGCCCTCGCTGCCGCCGTGCTGGCGGTGACGTCACTGCTCGTGGCCAGCGCGCCGGCCATCGCCGACGTCGGTAAGCCCTTCAACGCGACCATCACCCAGGGCGACCGGTTGGCGAGCATCACCGTCGACCCCGCCCGCACCGGGCGCAACACGATGCACGTCTACATCAGCACGCCGGGTGGCGCGCTCGACAAGGCGCAGGACATCACAGTGCGGATCACGCTGCCCTCACGGGACCTCGGGCCGATCCCCGTGCCGGTCGAGGACGCCGGGCCGAACCACGTGCTCAGCAACAATTTGCAGCTGCCGTTCTCGGGGGACTGGCAGGTCGAGATCCTGGCCACGTTCGGCCAGAACGAGCAGGTCCGCTTCGCCACCACCATGCCCGTCCGATGATTCTGCGTCGCCGTCGTCCGCTTCGCTTCCGTCGGCTCCTGCTCGCTCCGCTCGACAATCGGTGCTTCCGCGGCCAGTCGGCGCCGGCAAAGCCGGACGGCTCGGCGAAGTGACGGTTTTCGACACCTGTTGTCGGTTTCCGTCACATCGACAGAGGGGGTCAGGCGGGGTGGTCGGCCAGCAACTTCTCCAGCCGGGCGACGGCGGGGGAGCGTTTCGGGAGCCGCACCGCTAGCAATGGCGCCCCCCCGAGGAGGTAGATTGCCCGACCGCGGGGCGCATCGTCGGAGCGGGCGGAGACCTCTCGGGCATCCACAGGTACGCCCCGTCGCATCAATACCTTTTTCGTGATGACCACCTTCCCGTCGACGACCTCCGCACGCGCGTCATACCAGCGCGACTCGGGTCGTCCCGACGGGTTGATCTCCTGGACTCGGCAGGTGAAGCGGCTGCCGTCGGCCGCCGACCAGTGCGGCTCGAACCGGGCCGCCAGCCACAACAGCCAGGCGGCCAAGCCGATCAGCAGCACGGCCCACAGCGCGGTCATGGGTCTCCAGCATCGCCGACGGAGGCACCTCGGCGCGTTCGGCCTCGTTGCGGTGGCAGTGCTCGCCGCGTGCTCCGGCGGCGGCTCGAAGGCGGCGCCGTCCACGTCGGCCGCCGCCACGACGACGATCCCGGCGCCCACCACCACGGTGCCGGCCACCACGACCAGCACGACGCTGCCCACCGGGCCCGCCGATCTCGGCGTGCCGGCCATCGCCTCGGCCGAAGGCACCAGCGCGCTCGGCACCGGCGACCTCGACCCGGGCATTCGGGACCAGATCGCCGCCGCCCTGCACACCTACCTGAACGCCGCCAGCGGCACACCGTTGGGATCGGGGGCCCCGGCCGTGCTCGACAACGTCCTGACCCCGGCGGCCATGGCTCGCCTCACGCCCCAGACGCGTGACGCTCTCGTTGACGAGGGCCTCTCGGCGCTGTCGGCGGTCAAGCTCGACCACAGCGCCGTCACCCTCGACGCCTTCATGGGTCCCGACCTGGCGATGGTGGTCAACGCCACCATCGACATGCAGGTCTCGGCGGCGACGCCCGCCGGCGCGCCGGTCACCATCATCCGGCGCGGCACCCTCACGTTCGTCAACGACGGCGGCACGTGGAAGATCGACGCCTTCGACCTGAATGTGGCCCGGGACGTGCCGTGAAGCGCCGACTCCTCACCTCACTCGTCATTGCTCTCGTCGTCGCCGTCATCGGCGGCGTGGCGGCGTCGTGGTCGTTCGTCTCGGCCGGGGCCAACGTGTTCTCGATCACCAAGACGGCCGCAGGCGCCAGCGAGTGGACACCCGACCAGCCGCTGTTCGTGCTGCTGCTCGGCAGCGACCTCCGGCCCGGCGCCGGCTGCGGCTGCAGCGACGCCATCCACGTGGTCGGCATCCCCGCCGGCGGGGGCCAGGCCACGTTCATCAACGTTCCGCGCGACTCGCGAGTCGACGTCCCGGGCCACGGGCTGATGAAGATCACCGAGGCCATGTCGGCCGGCGGCCAGCAGCTCACCACCCAGACCATCAGCGAGTGGATGGGCGTGCCGATCAGCTACACGATCGTCACGAGCTTCGACGGTCTTACGTCGATGGTCGACGAGCTCGGCGGCGTCACTGTCAACGTGCCCGAACGCATGGACGACAGCTTCACGCAGGTCCATCTCGACCCCGGCCCGGTGCCGATGGACGGCAACCTGGCGTTGCGGTTCGCCCGCAGCCGCCACATCACCGGGGCCGACTACGAGCGCACGCAGAACCAGGCGCTGCTGATCCTGTCGGCACTGGGGGAGATGCGAGCGGCCGGCACGTCGCCGGCCGACACGGTGCGCTACCTCGGCATCCTGGCTCGCCACACGACCCTCGAGGGCATGTCGACGGCCGACCTCTACCGGCTGGCCCGGGTGGCCATGAGCATCGACCCCGCCAACGTCAAGAGCGTGCTGGTGCCGTCGTCGGGGGCGCTCATCGGCGGCACGTCGTACGTCATCCCGACCGCCGATGCGCCCAGCCTGTTCGCCGACTTCGCCGACGACGCCATCCTCGAGTCGCACTAGGTCACGAGGATCTCGAGGCCGTGTCGAGCTGAAACCTCGACCAGCTTGGCGAAGTCGGGAGCCTCCGAGGAGACCTCTCGGTCGAGGTCGACGAAGAGATGCGACGCGCCTTCGCGAGACGTGATCGACAGCAGTTCGCCGCCATCGGCGCCGAACCGGAACCAATGTCTCGTCCCGGCGGGGAAGTGCACGAGCGTGCTCGACCCCACCTTCTCCTCGTCGTCGTCGATGCCGAACGTGACCTCGCCCGCGATCACATAGAAGGACTCCTCCCACGGATGGGTGTGCGGCGGCGGGCCGGTGCCGCAAGGCCCTACTTGACGGAAGATCTCGTAGCTGCCGGTCTGGGCGCCCGATGCGAGCACGGTGAGCTGCTCGCCCACGATGTGGAGGGGCCGCTGGTGCCCCGGCACAAGGGTGAACGGCGTTCGGGCAGCGCGCCCTGCCTCCGATGCGGCCACGTCCGACTGGCTCATCGCCGTCCCTCCCGTGTTGGAACTGGCATCCCGTAACGGGACGTGAGTACCATAAGGGCGTGGTCGTCCGTCGTCAAGAGCTGGCCGCCGAGTCACCTGGTCGCGTCAAGCAGAAGCAACGAACCCGCAGTGCGATCATTGCTGCCGCCCGGGCGATCGTGGAGCGCGGGGAGACTCCCACGGTCTCGCAGGCGGCCAACGACGCACTCGTGTCGCGCACGACGGCCTACCGGTACTTCCCCACCCAGGAGTCGCTGTTGCTGGAGCTGTCGGTCAGTATCGACATCCGCGAGGTCGAGGACCTGGTGGCGCGACCCCTCGACGGCACGACGCCCGAAGACCGCCTCTTGGAGTTCGTCGACCTCTTCAACCGGCATGCGCTCGCCAACGAGAGGCTCTACCGCACTGGCACTCGCCACTACATGGACATGTGGCTCGCCGCCAACCGGGCCGGCGACGACCATCCGTATACCCGCGAAGGCCGCCGCGCCCAGATGATCGCCGAGATCCTCGAACCGCTGCGAGCCACTGTCCCGAAGGATCAGCTCGGTCGAGTCGAGGCGGCGCTGTGCCTCGTGGCCGGCGGCGAGGCGATCCAGGTGTTACGCGATATCTGCCGTCTCGATGCCGACGACGCCCTCGCCATCACGCACTGGGCCGCCGACGCCATCCTCACAGCCGGACTCGGACAACGACAGGCTTGATCGACGCCAGCGTCGAGTAGCACCGACCCGCACGCGTTCGTCTAGACACGGGGCGTGCCCGAGGGCATCGAGATCGAGCTCTACCGCCGCACCGCCGAGGCTGCTGTCGGCCGGCGCATCGAACACGTCGACGCGCCCGACGCGTGGTTCCTGAAGCGCGGGTTGACGGCGACGGCGCTGGAGCCGGCGCTCGAGGGCCGTGAGATCGTCGCCGCTCGGCGGCGGGGCAAGCTCCTCATGCTCGACACCTCGGGTCCGGGTCCGGTGCTCGGGCTGCGGTTCGGGATGACGGGCCGGCTCGTGGTCGACGGCCGCCAAGGCATCAGGGAGCTGGAGTACGGATCCGACCGTGACCTGCCGGCGTGGGACCGGTTCGTCCTGGACTTGTCCGATGGCGGCCAGCTCCGCATCAATGATCCCCGCCGGCTGGGCGGTGTCGAGCTCGACCCCGACGAGAACGGCCTCGGCGTCGACGCCTCGGTCATCACGTTGGGCCAACTGCGCAAGGCCCTGGCCAGCCCGGCGGTGGCGCTCAAGGCCCGGCTCATGGACCAGGGCCGCGTCGCCGGGCTCGGCAACCTGCTCACCGACGAGATCCTCTGGCGGGCCGGTCTCGACCCGGCCCGGCCGGCGGGGAGCCTCGACGAGGTCGAGCTGCGCCGGCTCCACCGCACGATCCGTACCGTGTGGAACGAGCTTCTCGCGAAGGGTGGTAGCCACCTCGGTCGGCTCCAGGCGTCTCGCATCCCGGGCGGGACCTGTCCGCGGGACGGGGAACCCCTGCAACGGCGCACCATCGGCGGCCGGACGAGTTACTCCTGTCCGCGCCATCAACGCTGAGCGTGACGTGTCAGACTCACGGCGCCATGGCCGCTGCCCTGCGACAACTGATGCTCGGCGTGCTGGTCGCGACCCTCGTGATCGTCGTAGGAAGTGCCGCGACGGCCTACGCGCAGAGCGCCACCAGCGCGCCGGCACCTGTCGCCCCGGCCCCCGCCACGACGATCGAACCAACGGGTGACACGGTGTCGTCGCGCACGGTGAACCGGATCGTCTTGGCGCTGTTGGCGATGGCTGGGCTCCTCGCCATCCTCACCTTCTGGCTGTGGCGCGTCAGCAAGCCCAAGGCGAACCACCTCGACGGGCTCGACGCCATGGGTTCTCGGCGGTGGCGCGCCGCGACGCCGGAACGCCGGGCCGCCATCCTCGGGCCCGTCCACCTTCGGCGAGGCGAGATCCGGGACGACGACCTGGTGGCGGCGCCGGAGCCGGTCGAGGCACTCGTGCCAGTCGAGCCGCAGGAGGCGGTCGAGGCGGTCGAGACGCCGGTGCCGGTGCCGGTGCCGACGGCTGTCGAGGCCCTGGCGCCGCCGGTGGTCGAGCCTGCGTCCGACGGTTCAGTGCCGGAGCTGGCCACATCGCTCGAGGCCCCGGCGGCCCCCGAACCGGCGAAGCCGAGCGACGAGCCGGCGGCCTGACGGCCCGGCCGAATCGGACGGCCGCCTGGTCGTCGACGTCCTCTACCGTGGAGTCATGGGTGATGCGCTCGACGTCGACGCCATGATCCGCCGGTTTCGGGATCGCGCCGCGGCCGTCAAGCAGCGACCCCTGCCGCCCGTGGCCGGGGCCGAGCGCCAGCACTTCCTCCAGCAGGCCCAGACCGACTACCAGGACTTCGCCATCGTGGGAGACGCCGTGGGCGCCATCGAGGATGGCTTCCTCGTGCTCCGCGTCGACCTTCGGCCGCCCGGCGCTCGTGACGGCGCCTGACGCCGCGGCGTTGCCGCCGCGATTCGGGTCGGCGCGCGCCGACGCGCCCGACGCCGAGCTCCGGTACACCGCGGTGTGCGTCGCGGTGTTCTGCTGGGGCGTCGGGCCGCTGCTCGTTCGGGGCATCTCGGCGCCGTCGGGCACGATCGTCCTCTACCGGCTCTGGATCGCGGCGCCGGTCATGATGATCGCGGCGTACGTCGCCCGCACGCCGCTCACGTGGGAGGTGGCGCGGCGCTCGGTGCCGGGCGGACTCATGTTCGCGGCGTCGGTGTTGACCGGGTTCGCGTCGTTCCAGCAGACATCGGTGGCCAACGCCACGCTGATCACGGCCCTGACGCCGGTCATCGTGCTGCCCATCGCCGCTCGCTACTTCGGCGAGCGGGTCACCCGTCGGAGCTTGTTGTGTGCGGCGGTCAGCGTCGCCGGCGTGGTGGCCGTGGTCTTCGGCGCCGCCCCGGACGGAAGCGCGTCGCTCACCGGCGACCTGCTCGCCATTGGCGACCTCATCGCGTTCACGGCCTACTTCCTCGAGATGAAGCGCCAGCGGACGGCCGGCGTTCCCGCCCTGCCGCTGCTCGCCGGCGTGATGCTGACGGCGGCCATCGCCGTGACGCCGATCGTGCTCCTCAGCGGGGACGACCTGACCGCCATCGGGGGTTGGGACTGGCTGTGGCTCCTCGTCCTGGTGTTCGGCGTCGGCGCCGTGGGTCACGGCCTGATGGCGTGGGCCCACCGCCACGTCGACGTCACGATCTCGTCGTTGCTGACGCTCGGTAGCCCGGTCATCTCGGCCATCGGGGCCTGGCTGGTCTTCCAGCAGAGCCTGACCGCGGTGCAGCTCGCCGGCGCCGTCCTCGTGCTGTTGGGCCTGGTCGGCGTGGTCGTCGCCTCGCCCCGGCCCACCGCCGAGGTTGTCATCGACACGACCTGAGCCGCCGTCGTTGCTACACTGGGTAGCTCACGCGGACGTGGCTCAGTTGGTAGAGCATCACCTTGCCAAGGTGAGGGTCGCGGGTTCGAATCCCGTCGTCCGCTCCAAAAAGGTGCGCAGGTCAGGGCCGGTGTTCACCCCGACGAACACCGGCCCGATTCGCGCTCAACCGGCTCGCAGGCCGCGGTCAGGCCGCGAGATTTCCGGAGACGCTGCGCGGAACGTTGCGTCGAGTGCGCCGGTACCAGTGAGGCGGACGTCGCGAGGAGTCGACCAGGTCGGTGCGCTTGGCGCGCGGAACGCGTCGCACGGTCCGCTCGCTCATCGTCGGCTGCTCCGTCTGCGCGGGTCCGGTCAGGATCGGCTCGTGTCCTGGGTGGCCGTCGTACCGGCGCGGTGCGGGAGCTTCCACCCGGGCCGGACGAAGTGGCACGTGTAGCCGTTCGGGTACCGCTCGAGATAGTCCTGGTGCTCGGGTTCGGCCTCCCAGAACGGGCCCGCTGCTGACACCTCGGTGACGACCTTTCCGGGCCACAGGCCGGAGGCGTCCACGTCGGCGATCGTGTCCTCGGCAATCTGTCGCTGTTCGTCGCTCGTGTAGAAGATGGCCGATCGGTAGCTGGCGCCGACGTCGTTGCCCTGCCGGTTCCTCGTCGTCGGGTCGTGGACCTGGAAGAAGAACTCGAGCA
>DASXAI010000282.1:0-3451 GCA_036406775.1 Acidimicrobiales bacterium | reverse complement strand
GTGGGGTCGTCGGGATTGGGCCGCATGAGCTGATCGATGGCGGGGCGGTGCAGATCGGTGGGCCGCACACCGAAGTCGCGCTCCAGCTCGTCGAGGCTGCCGTACACGTCGGTGCGCGGGTAGCGGGGGTCGTCGCTGCGCCACACGGGGATGGGCGAGCCCCAGAAGCGGTTGCGGCTGATCGACCAGTCGCGGGCGTGCTCGAGCCACTTGCCGAAGCTGCCGTCGCGCACGTGGTCGGGCACCCAGTGGATCTGCTGGTTGAGCTCCACCATGCGGTCGCGGAACTTCGTCACCTGGACGAACCACGACGACACGGCGCGGTACACGAGCGGGCGCGCGCAGCGCCAGCAGTGCGGATAGGGGTGGACGTAGGACTCGTGCCGCACGACGTGGCCGGAGTCCTTCAGCGCCCGGATCACATCGGCGTTGGCGTCGAACACGTGCAGGCCGGCCCACGGCTCGACCTCGGCCGTGTAGCGGCCGGCGGCGTCCATGGGGGCGACCACCTCGATGCCGTGCTCGGCGCACAGCAACTGGTCGTCCTCGCCGAAGCCGGGGGCGAGGTGCACGACCCCGGTGCCTTCCTCGGTGGAAACGAAGTCGCCGAGCAAGACGCGGAAGGCGTTGGGCTGGTCGGCGAAGAACGGGAACAGCGGGGTGTAGGTATGGCCGGCGAGCGCCGTGCCCTTCACCGTCGTCACCAGCGTGGCGTCGGCCAGCTCACGCTCGTAGGCGCCGGCGCGCGCCGCGGCGAGGGCGTAGCGATGGCCGTCAGCGTCCTCGTAGACGGCGTAGTCGACGTCGGCCCCCACGGCGAGGGCCAGGTTGGCGGGCAGCGTCCATGGCGTGGTGGTCCACGCCAGCAGGCGGGTGCCGTCGTCGAGCTCGAACCAGACCGTGAGGGCCGGGTCCTGGCGATCCTGGTAGACGTCGTCCATGCGCGTCTCGGTGTTCGACAGGGGCGTCTCGCACCGCCAGCAGTACGCCAGGACGCGGTAGCCCTCGTAGACGAGGCCCTTCTCCCACAGCGCCTTGAACGCCCACATGACGCTCTCCATGTAAGGAAGGTCGAGCGTCTTGTAGTCGTTCTCGAAGTCGACCCAGCGGGCCTGGCGCGTGACGTAGCGCTCCCAGTCCTTCGTGTACTGCAGCACGCTCGTGCGGCAGGCGGCGTTGAACTCGGCCACGCCGAACGCCTCGATCTCGCGGTGGCCCGACACGCCGACCTGGCGCTCGGCCTCGACCTCGGCCGGCAGCCCGTGGCAGTCCCAACCGAAGCGGCGCTCGACGCGGTGGCCCCGCATCGTCTGGTACCGGGGGACGACGTCCTTCACGTAGCCCGTGAGGAGGTGGCCGTAGTGGGGCAGGCCGTTGGCGAAGGGGGGGCCGTCGTAGAAGACGAACTCGTTGGCGCCGTTCTCGGCGGCGGGCCGGTTGTCGATGGAGGCGCGGAAGGTGCCATCGACGCGCCAGAACTCGAGGATGCGCTCCTCGAGCTCGGGGAACTTCGGCTGTGGCTCCACCGTCGGGTACGGCATGACGTCTCCTCGCACTCCTCGTCGGTCGTGCGGGGACGAGACGCCCGTGGGCGCTCCGCGGTACCACCCCGCTTGACGGCGCCGCGGCGCCGCCCGCTTCGTTCCCCGGCGATCACGGGCCGGACCCGTCCCGTTCTACTGAGGTGGGCCGCAGGGCCGGCGCACCCGTTCTTCGGGAGGCTCAGGGGTGATGGCCCCGTCGTCGCCTGTGACCCACCAGGCTAGCGGCCGATCACGCCCCGCTTGTGTCTGGTTTCGGGGCGGAATACGCCCCACCGGGCGCCACTGGCGCAGATTGGTGCACGGCCGCGGCCGTTAGTCGGTGCGGCGGCCCTTCCAGCGATCGTCGGTGAACGGCTCGGGTTCGAAGAAGCCGCGGACGAGCTCGTCGTCGGCCGAGATCACCGGCACCTCGGCGGTGGGCGGTCCGTCGGAACCGAACAGGCGCGTGGGCTCGGCCAGCAGGGCCAGCTCGTCGGCCACCGCGTCCTCCTCCCCCGGTCGGGCCCGGCCGACCGGCGATGGTGGGTCGGACGACCAGGCCACCGACGCGTCGGGCATCGCCATGGTCGGCGGCGGCGGTTCGGGCCCGGCCGCCTCGGCGATGGCCTCGCCGGCGCCAGGGTCCACCTCCGGGTCGGGGCTCCGGGACGCCAGCGGCGTCGACACCAGCCCCGACGGCTCCTGGATCGTCTTGGTGAGCGTGGCCGCCACGCCAACGAGGCGCTCGCGCTGATCGACGATGAGCGTCTCGATGCGCGTCGCTTCAGCATGCAGTTCGTCGCGGCGGTTGCGCAGCGCCGTCACTTCGGCGTCGATGCGGGCCTTCTCGGCGGCGCCGGCCCGGCGGGCGTCGGCCTCGGCGTCGGTGACGAGTTGCTCGCCTTTCGCCTGCGCCTCGGCCAGCGTGGCCCGAGACTTCTCCTCGGCGTTGGCCACCATCGCCCGCGCCTCCTCGGTGGCCTCGGCGATGGCGGCGTCGGCGGTGCGCTGCGCCAGGAGCAGCGTGCGCTTCATCGCCTCGCCCGGATCGGGATCCTCGCGCGCACTCAGCTCCTGGAGCTTCGACATCATCGAGCGGGCGCGCGACTCGGTGGCGGCCGCCTGCGCCTGCACGGCTTCGACGCCTCGCGCCAGTTGCGCGAGGAAGGACCGGACTTCCTCGGGGTCGTACCCCTTTCGGACGGTGCGGAACTGGACGCCGGTGATCGCCTTCGGGCTGAGTTCCATCACGACATGGTACGGCGAGCAGCGGCGCCGAGGAGCGATGGCGTCGGCATCAGACCGACGTGCAGCCGAGGATCAGCCGCCTGACCACGATCTCCAGCGTCAGCAGCACAACGATGAACGACAGGTCCAACATCCCGGCCCGGGGCAGCACCCGCCGCACCGGCGCCAGCACGGGTTCGGTGATGGTGGCGAGGAACCCGCTGATGCGAGCCATCACGCTGCCCGGTTGGAGCGGGAACCACGACAGCAGGGCCCGGGCCACCAGCGCCAGCTCGAAGACGAAGACGAGCTCGCACAGAAACGTCACCATCCGCAGAAGCCAACCCGACGCAGCCCGGACCTGCAAGACGCCCCGCTCGGGCGTTCTGGTACGCGATATGTGTCGTAAAGGGCGCGCAACCGCGTCAGAACGATCGGGACGTCAATGGTCGAGGCCCGGGTCGGCCATGAGG
The DNA here is from genome assembly GCA_036406775.1 of Acidimicrobiales bacterium. Classification (GTDB taxonomy): domain Bacteria; phylum Actinomycetota; class Acidimicrobiia; order Acidimicrobiales; family Ilumatobacteraceae; genus DASXAI01. The sequence goes on along the minus strand of DASXAI010000282.1, from coordinate 228 downwards.
CGGCGGTCCTCGGCCGAGACCGACACGTTGGCCGGCGTGAGGAGGTAGACGCCGCTGGCCGCCTTGTCCATCGAGCCGTCGAGGGCGTAGGTGAGGCCGGCGCAGAAGTCGATGATGCGCCGCAGCAGGTCCTTGTTCACGTCCTGGAGGTTGACGATCACCGGCTGTCCCTCCTTGAACTTGTCGGCCACCTCCTGGGCGTGGTCGAAGCGCGTGGGCCGCACGGTG
>DASXAI010000281.1:0-7841 GCA_036406775.1 Acidimicrobiales bacterium | reverse complement strand
CTCGCACTCGGGCGCCTCTTCCACCATGCATCGGCCGATGCGGTAGCCGCGGTCGGCCCGCCACATGAGGTAGACGACGAACTGCCCGGCATCGAGGGTGAGCCGGGCCGGCACGAGGTGGTGGGGCGTGGCTCGCAGGGTGCGGCCGCCAGCGGTGACGACGACGACGGGGCCGTCGTACCAGCCCTCCTTGACCGCGGCGACCCGCCCGGCGACGGCTCGCGACTGGCCGTCGGTTCCGAGGACGGCATCTCCCTCGTGGAGCGTCTCGATCGGCACCGCGCCGGCCGCCGTAGCCACGAGCGTGCCCGGCGGCAGGCACTGGTCGCTGTCGCCGACGACGGTGATGTTGCGGTGCTGGCCGGCGAGGAGCAGCACGATCTCGTTCTGGGCGCGGTTGGTGTCCTGGTACTCGTCGACCAGGATGTGCTCGAAGCGCTCCTGGTAGTGCTCGAGGACATCGGGGCACGTGCGGAACAGGCGCACGGTGACGGTGAGGAGATCGTCGAAGTCCATGGCGCCGGCCTTCTCGAGCCGCGCCTGGTACTCGCGGTAGATGTCGGCGATCTTCCGCTCGAAGATCGACGACGCCTTGGCCGCGTACTCGTCCGCCAGGACGAGGTCGTTCTTGGCCGCGCTGATATTGGCGTGCACGCCCCGGGTCGTGAACTTCTTGGCGTCGAGGTGGAGGTCGCGGATCACATAGCCGGTGAGGCGCTCGGCGTCGGCCTGGTCGTAGATCGAGAAGTTCGACGGATAGCCGAGCCGGCCGGCGTCGCGCCGGAGGATCCGGACGCACGCCGAGTGGAACGTGCTCACCCACATCTTCCGGGCCACCGGACCGACGAGTGCCTCGACCCGCTGGCGCATCTCGTCGGCGGCCTTGTTGGTGAACGTGATGGCGAGGATCCGGAACGGGCTCACGCCCCGGTCGTTGATGAGGTTGGCGATGCGGTGGGTGAGCACCCGCGTCTTGCCCGACCCGGCGCCGGCGACGACGAGCAGCGGCCCGTCGCCGTGGACGACGGCATCCAGCTGATCAGGGTTCAGGCCGTCGGGCCCGGCGACAGACGACATCTCGCCACCCATCCTACGGGCGGGGTGTGACGCCGATCCGGGTGGCCGTGCCGCCGGCGTAATCCCACGTCGCCACGCCAGCGGGTGCGCCACACTGACCGGCCGTGGAACCCGTGCTGATCGCTCGCGCCCTCGAGAAGCGCTTCGCCGAGGTCCAGGCCGTCAACGGCGTGGACGTCACGGTCGCGCCCGGCGAGCGGGTCGGCTTCCTCGGTCCGAACGGCGCCGGCAAGACCACCACCCTCCTGATGCTCCTCGGCGCCATCACGCCCGATCGCGGCACCATCGAGATCTGTGGCCACCGGCTGCCTCGGGGCCGGTCGAAGGCCATGGAGAAGGTCGGCTTCGCCGCCGGCTACCTGCCGCTGCCCGAGCGGCTGCGAGTGCGGGAAGCGCTCGGCATCTTCGCCGGCTGGTACGGCGTGGCCGACGAGCGGGCCGCGGTCGACGCCGCCCTCGAGCGCTTCGCCATCCCCCACCTCGCCGACCGCCTCTGCAACGAACTGTCGTCGGGCCAACGCACCCTCGTCGGCATCGCCAAGGCCATCCTGCACCGCCCGAGGCTGCTGGTGCTCGACGAGCCGACGGCGTCACTCGACCCTGACGTCGCCCAGCGCGTCCGGGCCGGTCTGCTCGACGTGTGTGCCCGCGACGGCACCGCTCTCCTCGTCACGAGCCACGACATGCGCGAGGTCGAGATCCTGGCCGAACGGGTGGTGTTCCTCGCCCACGGCCGGGTCGTCGCCGACGACACCCCGGCCGGCATCGCCGCCAGCTTCGGCCACGACGACCTCGAAGGCGTCTTCCTCTCCCTCGCCGGGAGCGCGAAGGAGGAGATCTGATGAACCCTCGACGCATCGCCACCGTCGTGCGGCGCCACATCTACGTCCTGCGGCGCAGCCCCCACCGTTTCTTCGACCTCACGGTGTGGCCGCTCCTCGACGTGCTGCTGTTCGGGTCACTCGGCGCCTACGTGGCCCAGCAGGGCGGCACCAAGGCCGGCGCGCCCTATCTGCTCGCCGGCATCCTCATGTTCCACGTCCTCTACCAGATCCAGATCGCCATCTGCACCGGGTTCATGGAGGAGACGTGGAGCCGCAACCTGCTCAACGTGATGACGACACCCGTCACCGAGGGCGAGTACATCGCCGGCGTCGGCGTGTTCGGTCTGGCCAAGCTCGTCGTGGCGATGGTGGTGCTCACCCTCATCGCCTTGGGGTTCTTCGGCTTCGACCTCACGAGCGTCGGGTGGGGCCTCATCCCGGTGGCGGCGCTGCTGATGGTGTCGGGCTGGGCGATCGGGCTCACGGTGATCGGCCTCATGCTGCGCTACGGGCAGAGCGCCGAGATCCTCGCCTGGGGCATCAACTTCCTCGTGATGGCGTTGTCGGGCGTCTTCAACCCCGTCGAGTCGATCCCGGCCGTGCTGCAGCCGCTGTCGCGCGTCCTGCCCACCACGCACGCCTTCAACGCGCTACGCGACATGCTCGACGGCAAGCCCCTGCCGCTCGGCGAGATCGCCGTCGGTCTCGTCAGCGCCATCGTCTGCGCCGGCGCCGCCATGTGGTTCGCCACCCGCATGCTGCGGACGTTTCGCCGGCGGGGCTTCGTGACGCGCTTCTCGTAGACGGCCGGACATGCCAGCACCCCGCGGCGGGCGGCGCGGGGTGCTGGCACCGGGTTCCCCCGGGATCGCGATCAGCTGCGGCCGTTGCTGTCGCCGTTCCGGTGGCCGCTGCTGTCGCCGTGGCTCTCGGCGGTGGTGGTCGCCGTGGCGGTGCTGGCGCTCTTGTGCTCGCTGCCGTGGTTGTCGCCCTGGTCGTCGTTGTCGTCGCCCTGGTCGTCGTTGTCGTCACCCTGGTCGTCGTGACCATGGTTCGGGGTCGTGCTGGCCGACGATGACGGCGGCCTCGCCTTGTTGTCGTCGTCGTCGTTGTCACCCTCGTCGTCGCCGTTCTTGCCACAGTCGCTCTGCGCGATCTGGGACACGGCCTGGCCGTGCTCGGGACCCGGCTCGACGCTGTGGGCCACCTGCGACACCGCATCACCGTGGTTCTCGGCGTCTTCGGGGCACGCCACGGACACCGGCGCCGAGCCCGAGTCGCTCGACGGCGGCGTGCTGGGCTCGGTCGCCGGTTCCGTGGTGGGCTCGCTGGTGGGCGGGGCGGACGACGACGTGGAGGTGGACGACGACGTCGACGAGGACGACGACGTCGAGGAGGAAGAAGAGGTCGAAGAGGACGAGGAGCTGGTAGGCGTCTGCGCCGGGATCTCGACGCGCGACGAGCCCGAAGATCCGCTCATGACGGCGGCGGCGGCCGCGGTGACGCCACCGACGATGAGTGCGACGGCGGCGGCGACCGCCGTCAACCGGCGGGCGCGATGGGAAGCAAGCACGGGAGCGTGTCCTTTCGGCGGGGACGAGGCGAAGGCAGCTCCGAGAGCGGCCACGGCCTCCCGCTCGCCCACCAGCTCGTCCGGACGGGCCGGCTGGCGCAACGCGGCCAGCAGGTCGTCCAGCGCGGGCTGCTCTGGCGGGGGGACGTCATCGTCGTGCACGGTCATTGCTCCCTGTACAACGCCGTGGGATCGACCCCTGTTACACGCTCCTCCTGCAGGACGGCCTGGAGCCGGCGCAACCCCCGGTGCACCAGCACCCGCACCGACCCCTGGGACCGTCCCATCACGACTGCGACTTCGGCCACGTCCAGGTCGCCCACCACCCGGAGCAGCACCGCGTCGGCCTGGTCGGGCGGGAGCCGCCGCACGAGCGCCAGGGCGGCCGCCAAGTCGTCGACCTGGTCGGCCGCGGCGTCACGCCCCGCCGGCTCGACCGGCGGCCTGGCGGCAAGGTCCTCGGGCCGGCGGCCCCGGCGGCGCACCTCGTCGATCGACCGATGGCGCGCGATGGTGAACATCCAACGCCGGAAGTCGAGGTCGTTCCCCTCGAACTCACCGAGGCGACGGGCGGCGTCGAGCCAGGCCTGCGCGGCCACGTCCTCGGCGCCGTCGCCGATTCGACCGCGCAAGTAACGGAGCAGAGGCGGGTTGAGCTCCCGCCAGAGCATCGTCAGGGCGGCCTCGTCCCCGGCGCGAGCGAGGGCGACGAGAGACTCCGGGAAGGGCGACGACATAGGGCCGCCTCAACGTACGATCAAAGCTCCCGAAGTGCTTGGAGTGCACCCTCAGCCAGGTCTTCTACGTTCCGCTTGAACATCGCGATGTCGGCACCGTCGTCGGCCATCTGGCCGTGGAGGTACCGGGCGTACACGCCTTCGCTGATGACCGCGAGCCGGAAGGCGGCGAAGGCCCGGTAGTAGGCGATCTCCGACACATCGCGGCCGGTGCGTTGGGCGTACCGCTCGATGATCTCGGCGTACGTCGGGAACCCGCCGGCCGCCGTCGGGTCGGTGCTGCGCCGCGGCAGCGCGCCCTCGTCGGACCAGTAGACACCGAGGTAGCCGACGTCGGCGAGGGGATCGCCGAGGGTGCAGAGCTCCCAGTCGAGCACGGCGTTGATACGGCCTTCGACCGGGTCGGTGAGGCAATTGCCCAGGCGATAGTCGCCGTGCACGATGGCCGAGCCCTGTTGCGGCGGGATCTGCTTGCGCAAGCCGTGCTCGACCTCCTCGACGGCGGGGAGCTCGCGCGTCTTCGAGTTGACCCACTGCGTCGACCACCGCTTCAGCTGGCGTTCCACGTAGCCGTCGCGTCGGGCCAGGTCGCCCAGGCCGACGGCGTCGACGTCGACGGCGTGCAGCGCGGCCAGCACGTCGATGAGATCCAAGGCGGCGGCGCGCCGGACCTCGGGCGCCAGCACCGCCGCCTTCTCGGCCGAGTCGAGGACCTCGCCGTCGACGAACTCCATCATGTAGAAGGGCGCTCCGTTCACCGCCTCGTCGGTGCACAGCCCGAGCGCGGGTGGCACGGGCACGTCGGTGCGGCCGACGGCGGAGATGAGGCGATGCTCGCGCGCCATGTCGTGGGCGGTGGCGAGCACGTGCCCGAGCGGCGGCCGCCGCAAGACGAGGCGCCGCCCTGCCGCGTCGACGAGCTTGAACGTGAGGTTCGACCGCCCGCCGGCGATGAGCTCGAACGTGAACGGCGCGCTGGTATCGGGGACGTGGTCGACGATCCAAGCGCCGACCCGATCCGGATCGTCGATCCCTCTCACGGGTGCGAGACCCTAACCGGGTCGGTCACGCCGTACCATCGGCGAGCGTGTCGGACCCCGTGAACCTCACGACGGTGTCCTATGTCGTGCTCGGACTGGTGTCGTGCGCCGAGCCCGTCACGTCGTACGAGATGAAGCGGATGGTGGCCGTCTCCATCGGCGAGTTCTGGCCCTTCCCGCACAGCCAGCTGTACGCCGAGCCGGTGCGCCTCGCCGCCGCCGGCCTCCTCGAGGTCGATGCTGAGCAGACCGGCCGCAAGCGGCGCCGCTACCGGTTGACAGCGGCCGGCCGCCAGGCCCTGCGCCGCTGGCTGGCCGAGCCCACCAGTGATCCGACGGAAATCCGCGACCACGGCATGCTCAAGCTGTTCTTCGGCGACCAGGGCGCGCCGGAGGATCTCGTCTCGTTGGCCAAAGCCCAACAGGAGGCGCACCAGGCCCGGCGCGACAGCTACGCCGCCCTGCACGCCAGCATCGCGTCGTCGGTCACCCCGTGGTCGCTCGCCACGCTCGAGATGGGCCTGCGCTTCGAGCAGCTCGCCGTCGACTTCTGGGGCGAGATCGCGGCGGGCGGCTATCCCGGCCGGCCCGCGCCGATCGCCCCGCCGATGCCGGCCACGCGGACCCCGAGGGCCGGGTTGGCGGCGTCGACCATCTGCCCGCCGCCGATGTAGATGCCGACGTGGTGGATGTCGCCGTAGAAGAACACGAGATCACCCGGCTGCACCGCGCTCAGGGGCACGTGGGGCAGTTGCTCGTACTGCGCCTTGGAGTAGTGCGGCAGGGAGACGCCGGCCTGGGCCCAGGCCCACATGGTGAGGCCCGAGCAGTCGTAGTAGTCGGGCCCGGCGGCGGCGAACCGGTAGCCCTTGCCGACCTGACTCAACGCGGCCCGTACCGCCGTGCCGGCCCCGCCGGACGTGGGTGGGATGTCGATCGGCGGGGCCGCCGGCACCGGCTTGGAGACGAGCTTCGGAGCGGCGGCGGCACCCGGGGCGGGGGCGGCGGCGACGGGCGCGGCGGCCGCCGGTGTCGGCGTGGCGCGACCCGGTGTGGGGCCGTTGGCGCGGACCACCGCCTGCTGGGCGGCCGCCTTGGCGGCAGCCGCGGCCGCGGCTGCCCGCCGCGCCTGTTCCTGGACCACGAGGGTGGCGAGCTCGCCCTTGACCTGCACCTGCAAGTTCTGCTGCTGCGTGAGCGCCTGCTCGGCTTGCTTCTTGGCGGAGGCGTAGCTGTCGGCGAGCCGCGCCACCTTGTCCTTCTTGGCCGCCAGCACGGTCTGCTCGGACTGCGTGTCCTCGATGACCGCCCGCACCTCGTCGGTCATGTCGGCGTTGGCCCCCAGGGCCACCGTCTGGTACCCGGCTCGCTGGGCCGCCCCCTCGGTGAGCGACGTGCCCGACAGGAGGCCCACCAGCCCGCCGGTCTGATCGGCGTACACGTACGCCTTCAGGGCATAGGCGCTGAGCGTCGAGCGCATGCCGTCGAGCTTCTGGTTGAGCGCCGTCAGCTTGTCCTCGGACGCCTTGACGTCGGCCTGCGCCGCCGCGAGGGACAGCTGCGCGCCGTTGAGCGCCTCGCCCATGTCCGCGGCGCGATCGCTCAGTTGCTCGATCCGGTTGGCGATCTGCTGCGCCTCGCGCTGCTTGTCGCCGACCGGATCCGCCCCGGCGGGCGCCGTGAGTGCCGCCACCGTGACCAAGGCCACAGCGACTGCGCCCACTCGGGCTCGGGCAGTCATGGCGGACGACGGTAGCACGAAGCGTGTCGGGGGTTACGAATGCGTGACGCTCGTTGCGTTTACGTCGCGAGCGGTGAACGAACGCGCGCGAACGGAAGCCCTGGTCACTCCCACTCGATGGTGCCGGGCGGCTTCGACGTGACGTCGTAGGCGACCCGGTTGACGCCCCGGACCTCGTTGATGATCCGGTTGGCCATGCGTTCGAGCAGGTCATACGGCAGGCGAGCCCAGTCGGCGGTCATGGCGTCATCCGAGGTCACGGCCCGGATGATGACCGGGTGGGCGTACGTACGTTCGTCTCCCATGACGCCCACGGACCGGATGTCGGGGAGCACGGCGAAGGCCTGCCAGATCTCCCGCTCGAGGCCGGCCGAGCGGATCTCCTCCCGCACGATGGCGTCGGCCTCCTGGAGGAGGGCGACCTTGGCCCTGGTCACCTCGCCGATGATCCGCACACCCAGGCCCGGGCCCGGGAACGGCTGGCGCCACACGATCTCGTCGGGCAGGGCGAGCTCGGAGCCGACCCGGCGGACTTCGTCCTTGAACAGGTTGCGCAGCGGCTCGATCAGCTCCAGGTACATGTCCTCGGGCAGGCCGCCGACGTTGTGGTGACTCTTGATGGTGGCGGCGTGGGCCGTTCCCGACTCGATCACGTCGGGGTAGAGCGTCCCCTGCACGAGGAACCGGGCGTCGGTGAGCCCTCCGGTGTGCTCCTCGAAGACCCGGATGAACAGCTCGCCGATCGCCTTGCGCTTCTCCTCCGGATCGACGACGCCCTCCAGCCGGTCGAAGAACCGGTCGGCAGCATCGACGTGGATCAGCTCGATGCCCATGTGACGGTGGAACGTG
>DASXAI010000280.1:0-5798 GCA_036406775.1 Acidimicrobiales bacterium | reverse complement strand
GAAGTCGAGCACGGCGATGCGGTCGCTGACGTTCATCACCAGGCCCATGTCGTGCTCGATCAAGAGCACCGTGTAGCCGCGGTCGCGGATCTGCTGGATCAGCGCGAGGAGCTGTTGCTTCTCGGCCGGGTTGAAGCCGGCCGCCGGCTCGTCGAGGCACAGCAGGGTCGGCTCGGTGGCGAGGGCGCGGGCGATCTCGAGGCGCCGCTGGTACCCGTACGGAAGGTTGCGGGCGGCGTCCTCGGCTCGGTCGGCGATACCCACGAACGAGAGCAGCTCCCGCGCCCGGGCGTGGCCTTCGCCCTCCTCCCGCCGGTGCCGGAAAGGCCGGGTGAACAGGGCGCCGGGCACGCTCGTCTGATGATGGGCGTCGGTGCCGACGAGCACGTTCTCGAGCGTGGTCATCTCGGGGAAGAGTTGGATGTTCTGGAACGTCCGGCCGATGCCGAGTTGTGTGATCTCGTACCGCTTGCGGTTGCCGATGGGTTCGCCGCAGAAGTAGATCGTGCCCGCCGTCGGCCGGTACACGCCCGTGATGGCGTTGAAGCACGTCGTCTTGCCGGCGCCGTTCGGCCCGATGAGGCCGAAGATCTCTTGCGGCTGGATGGCGAAGCTCACCTCGTGCAGCGCCACCAGGCCGCCGAAGCGCATGGTGAGCCCGTCGAGCCGGAGGACGGGGTCAGCCATGTTCGACGGCCTCGCGCCGGTCTTCCAGCTCAGCCGACCGGCGCCGGTTCGGCACGATGCCCTCGGGCCGGAAGATCATCATCACGACGAGGGCGGCGCCGAAGACGAGGACGCGGTATTCGGAGAAGCCCCGGAAGCGCTCGGGGAGGTAGCCGATCACGATGGCGCCGACGATGGCGCCCAGGAGGTTGCCGGAGCCGCCGAGCACCACGCAGCAGAGGAACAGGATCGACAGCACCAGCGTGAAGGTGTCGGGCGTGATCGACCCGGCAAAGCCGGCGTAGAAGGTGCCGGAGAAGCCGCCGATGGCGGCGCCCATGGCGAACGCCCACAGCTTGAACTTGAACGTGGGGACGCCCATCAGCTCGGCCGCGTCCTCGTCCTCCCGGATGGCCAGCCACGAGCGGCCGACCCGGCTGTGCTCGAGGGCCTTGTACACGAGGATGATGAGCACGATGGCGATGAGCGCCAGCCAGTAGTACGGCTTGGCGTCGACCACGCCGAACTTCAACCCGAACCACGACGGCGGGTGCGGAATGCTCTGCACGCCGCGGGGACCGCCGAGCCAGTTCATGTTGTTGGCGGTGATCCGGATGATCTCGCCGAAGCCGAGGGTGACGATGGCGAGGTAGTCGCCCCGCAATCGCAGGGTGGGCAGGCCGAGCAGCACGCCCGCCGTCATGGCGACGGCGATGCCCGCCGGCACGGTGAGCAGCCACGGCCAGCTGCCGTGACCCGACCCGAGGACGGCCGACGTGTAGGCGCCGATGGCGAAGAACGCCACGTAGCCGAGGTCGAGCAGGCCGGCCTGACCGACGACGATGTTGAGGCCGATGGCGACCATCACGTAGCAGGCCACCGGGTAGAACAGGACGCTGGCGAAATCGGATCCTGGCGTGTCGAAGATGGTGGACAGCACCGGCACGTCGGGGATGTACGGCAGCAGCACCGCGACGCCGAACGTGAACACGGCGGCGAGGTACTTGAACCACTTGGGCCGCTGCCGCCACCAGCGGGAGACATTGTCGGTGAGGCCGCCCTGCCGCACCCGCGCCATGAACGTCATCGTGGCCATGGCGTCACGCCCTCGCTCGGCCGAGCTGCTCACCCAGCAGGCCGGTGGGACGGAACAGGAGCACCGCGATCAGCACGATGAACGAGATCGGATCGCGCCACTGGGTGCCGAAGATGGCCGAGCCGTAGTTCTCGATCACGCCCAGCAACAGACCGCCCACCAGTGCGCCCCGCAGGTTGCCGATGCCGCCCAGCACCGCCGCCGTGAACGCCTTGATGCCGATGAAGAACCCGACGTTGAAAACGGTGCGCTCGAGCGTGATGAGGTACAGGAGGCCGGCGCCGCCCGCCATGATCCCGCCCAACAGGAACGTGAGGAGGATGACGCGATCGATGTTGACGCCCATCAGCTGCGCCGTCTCCATGTCCTGGGAGACCGCTCGTACGCCACGCCCCAGCCGGGTGCGGCGCACGAACTGGTCGAGGGCCACCATCATGCCGATGGCCGCCGTGAGGACGATGATCTGGTCGACGCGGATGTTGGCGTCGAAGACGTGGAAGAGCGTGGTCTTCTCGATGACGAACGTGCCCGACGGCGTGCGGCCGAGGACGGTGTGACCGAAGAGGTTGACGGCCACCAGCTCCTGCAGGAACAGGGACATCCCGATGGCCGAGATGAGAAAGGCCAACCGAGGGGCATTGCGCCGCCGCAGCGGGCGGTACGCGATGCGCTCGAGGATGACCGCGGTGATGGCCGAGGCTCCCATGGAGAAGCCAAAGGCGACCACGAGGACGACGACCAGCATCAGCCCTACCTGGCCGTAGTTGTCGGCGCCCATCCAGCGCAACGAGAAGAGCGCCGCCAGGGTGCCGATCATGAACACTTCGGAGTGGGCGAAGTTGATCAGGCGCAGCACGCCGTAGACAAGCGTGTAACCCAGCGCCACGAGGGCGTAGATGGAGCCGTTGGCCAGTCCTGTGACGGTGAACGTCCAGAACGAGTGGTAGAGGGAGTTGAAGTCCACGCCGTCAGGGGCCCGAACGAGGAGCGGCCGGGAGCCCGTCGGGGCCCCCGGCCGTGTCCATCGGAGTGGGTCCGATCCGCCTAGCCGGCGACCGATCCGCTGGGTGTGATCTTCCCGCCGCCCACCTTGTAGACGTAGGTGTTCTTGGCCGCCGTCTCGCCCTGGGCGTCGAACTTGATCTGCTTGGTGAGACCGGGGATGTCGATGGTCTTGAGGTAGGTGTTGATGTCGGCGCGGGTGACCTTGCCCGCCGCGATGGCCGACAGGAAGGCGTAGGCGGAGTCGTACGCCTCGGGCGCGTAGGTGCCCGGGTCGGTGTTGAACTTCGCCTTGTAGGCGGTGGCGAAGGCGTCGGGCGACGGCGCGCACGGGCACGTGATGACGGCACCTTCGCCGCCACTGCCGGACAGCTCGACGTACTTCTTGTCGAGGACGCCGTCACCGAACACGAGCGCCGCGCTGGTCACGCCGCCGTCACGGAGCTGCTTCGAGAGCGGGCCGGCCTGGGAGTAGTAGCCGCCGAAGAAGACGGCGTCCGGGCTGGCGGCCTTCACCTTGGTGACGGTCGACGAGTAGTCGGTCGCCTTGGTGTCGATGGTGTCGGAGCCGATGACCTTGGAGCCGAGGGTCTGCTTCACCTGGTCGGCCAGGCCCTTGCCGTACTCGGAGGCGTCGTCGATCACGAACACCTTCGACGCCTTGAGGGTGTCGGAGATGTACTTCCCGATCCCCGGGCCCTGCACGGCGTCGTTGGCCAGCATGCGGTGGAAGATCGTCCACCCGTTGGTCTGCAGCTGAGCGTTGGTGGCCGACGGCGTGACGATGGGCAGCACCGCTTCGTTGAAGATCGGGTTGGCCGCCTTCGACTCGCCAGAGAAGGCGGGTCCGACGATGCCGACGACGGACGCGTCGCCGACGGCGCTGCGAGCGAGCTGCGGGGCCTGGTCGGGCGAGCCCTGCGAGTCGTACTTCTTCAGCTCGATCTTGCAGTCGGGGTTCTTCTCGTTGAACTGGTCGATGGCGAGCGAGGCCCCGTTGTAGATCGGGATGCCGAGGCCCGAGTTTTCGCCCGTGTAGGCCCCGAAGAACCCGAGCGCCAGGCCGCTGCACTTGGCACCGGTGGGCATGGCGATGGCGCCGGCGCCGCCGCCTCCGGCCGCGGCCGTCGTGGCGGTCGTGGCGGCGCCGCCGGCGGCCGCTGTCGTGGTGGCGCCGGCCTTGGTGGTGGCGGCCCCGCCGCTGCTGCTGGAGCTGTTGTCGCTGCCGCACGCAGCGCCGACCAGGGCGGCGCCGAGGATGACGGCGCCCACCTTGGCCATTGTGGACTTGTGCATGACTGGATCTCCCCCTCTTCCTCCGGACGACGTCGTCCGAGGTCTCGGAAGCCAGCGACGATAGGGGGCCAGCTTCACACGGGCAAGCATTTGGTCCGGGCTGCGCGCCGATCGTCACGAACGATTCGCGCCCCGAAAGCGTCGGCACCCCCCACGCCGAAGTTGAACCGGAGAACGCCCGCACGGGCGATGAGGCGTTCAACTTCCCGGGGCGCAGCCATAGCGTCCGGGTATGGACCTGCTCGAGGGCATCGCCACCACCCGGGCCATCCGTCGGTTCCGCCCGGATCCGGTCCCCGAGGCCGATCTGGCGACGATGCTCTTCGCGGCGACCCGAGCACCCACAGGGAGCAATCGCCAGACGAGTCGGTTCCTCCTGCTCCGTGAGGACACGGTGTCCCGCCACGCCAAGGAGCTCATCGGCGGCGCGGCGCGAGCGGCCTGGGAGGCCAAGCGCGCCAGCGACGGCTACGAGCACGGATCGGGAGCCGATCCACGATCACCCAAGGGCCGCACGGCCGCGGCCATGCAGCACTTCGTCGACCACTTCGCCGAGATCCCCGTCGTCGTGCTGGCGTGCCTGGTCCGGTACCGGCCGCCGCATCCCACCGAGGGGTCGAACATCTACCCGGCGTGCCAGAACCTGTTGCTGGCGGCGCGGGCGTTGGGCTACGGCGGCGTCATCACCATGTGGCACAGCGCGGTGGAGGACGAGTTGCGGCCGTTGCTCGGCGTCCCGGATGGCGCGGCGATGGCGGCCACGATCCCGCTCGGTGTGCCGGTCGGCCACCACGGCCCGGTGCGCCGCCGGCCACTGGACGAGCTCGTGTACGACGGGGAGTGGGGACGGCGGGCGATGTGGGCGGTGGATCCACCGGGTACCCGCCACACCCAGGCCGGACCGCCCGGGACGCCGCGCCCCTAGGCTCGACCTGTGCCCGTGTCGGCGTCCGACCCGTTCGCCGTCCTCGGGGTGGCGCCCACGGCCACCCTGGCCGAGGTGCGCGCCGCCCGCCGGCGACTCGCTCTGCAGCTGCACCCCGACCGAGGCGGCGACGCCGAGCGCATGCAGGAGGTCAACCGGGCCTTCGACCAGGCCGTCCGAGCGCTGCTCGGCCGGCCCGAGCGCGTCGTGCCGCCGCCGGCACCGGCACCGGCGCCCCCGCCACCGCCGGCTCCTCGGCGCCCGCGCGCGCCGACGTCGAGGGTGGGCCCGTGGATCCAGTACGACGAGCCGTCGTTCACGATCGACGTCCTGCCGGTCGAGGCCTTCGACGCGCTGGCGGCGGCCGCGCTCCACTTGGGCGACGTCGTGGCCGAGGATCCGCCCTACGTCCTCGAGGTCGTCCTCGGCGACCCCTGGGCGTGCTGGTGCCGCTTCGAGCTGCTGCCCGAGGCCGGCGCCACCACCGTCATGCTGGTCGTGGCCGGGTTGCACCACCAGCCGCCACCGGCCGTGGAGGACGTTCGCGACCTGTGGGTCGACGCCCTCAACGCGCCGCCGGGGGAGTGACCACCAGCTTTCCCCACGTACCCCGGCTGGCGAGGGCGGCGATGGCGTCGGGCGCCTCCTCGAACGGCACGAGCCGTTGGACGAGGGGAGCGATCTGGCCTTCGGCGTGGAGCCGCATCAGCTCGGCATGGCACCGGTGCACGAGTTCGGGATCGTGGGCGTTGTACGCGCCCCAGTGGACGCCGACGACGGCGTAGTTCTTCAACAGGATGTGGTTGGCGGGCG
>DASXAI010000279.1:0-8130 GCA_036406775.1 Acidimicrobiales bacterium | reverse complement strand
AGGCCGTAGTCGCCGCTGCCGCCCTGGCGGAAGGCGTACACCCCGAGCGTGTTGGTGTCGCGCACGATGCCGCCCGCCTGCTGGAGCACGAAGACCTGGGTGAACACCCGCAGGTCCCACAGCGTGGACAGGGCGGCGAGCACGATGAAGATGGGCTTGAGGGCGGGCCAGGTCACGTCCCGGAAGCGGGCCCAGGCGCCGGCGCCGTCGATGGCGGCGGCCTCCATGACCTCGCCGGGGATCTGCGTCATGCCCGCGTACAGCGTGAAGGCCACGAACGGCACGCCCATCCACACCACGATGATGGTCGCCACGCTGAGGAACGAGATCGGTTCGGCCAGCCAGCCGTGGCCCTGGAAGTCGCCGATGCCGAGGCGTGTCAGCAGCCAGTTGACGACGCCGTACTGCGTGTCGAACAGCCATTGCCACACGACGGTGGCGGCGAGGGCCGGCATCGCCCACGCCAGCAGCAGCGCACTGCTGACGAGCAGCCGCATGCCCTTGCCGAGCGAGTTGAGCAACAGGGCGATGAGCAGTCCGAGGACGACCGTCAGAGCCACGTTCACCATGCAGAAGATCACGGTGCGCCACAGGACATCCCAGAAGTAGGAGTCGGTGAAGATGGTGCGGAAGTTGTCGAGCCCGACCCACTCGGCGGGCGCGCCGAACTGCTGGCGCAGCCCGAACTTCTGCAGCGAGAGCACCACGAGCCGGTACAGCGGGTAGCCGAGCATGGCCACCAAGATCGCTATGGCCGGCAGGATGAGGAGATAGGGCAGTGCCCGTGACCGCCGCCGCCGCCAGCGATCACGGGCACTCGGTGTACGGACGGGGCGTTGGGGCGCCGCCTCGGCGTAGGGCCCGAAGGCCTCCGTCGTGGCGCTGCGCACCGTCGCCACGGCCGGATCAGCCGGCGTTCAGCTTGGTGGTGATGGCGTCGTCGGCGGTCTTGGCGGCCGCTTGCACGTCTCCACCCTGGGCGATGCTGACGAGCATGTCGGGAAGCACCGTCGAGGCTTCGACGCCGGCCCAGTTCTCGCTGGACGGCACGAACCGGCTATTGGCCGACGCGACGGCCTGCGCCTTGGCGCCGGCGTCACCGCTGACTTGGCCGAGCAGCGACTTCCGAGCGGGGATGGTGCCCGCCGCCGCGAACTGCTGCTGATACCCCGCAGCCGTCATGATCTTGACGAGGTCGAGGGCCAGGTCCTGGTGCGCGCTCTTGGCCGAGATGCCGAGGTTCGAGCCACCGAGGAAGGCCGGCGCGGTCGTCCCCGCGGTCGCGCCCGGGAGCGCGAAGGCGCCGATCTTGTCCTTCATCGCCGGGCAGCCGTCCTTGTCGTTGGTGATCTGGCCGATCTTCCAGCCCGGAGCCATCAGCATGCCGATCTGGTTGTTGCAGAAGGCCACGTAGTCCTTCGACTCGTCACCGTCCTTCGGCGCGCCGGAGGCCTTGTCCATGATCTCCTTCACCTGGTCCAGGCCCTGGACGGACTTGGCGTCGGCCAGCGTGCCGGTCCACTTCCCGCCGTTCTCCACGGCGATGTCACCGCCGGCCTGCCAGATGAACGGCAGCGCCGCGTACCAGTACTTGCCCGGGAAGTAGATGCCCGAGAAGCCCGGCGTGGTGGCGGCGTTGTCCTGCTGCAGCTTGATGCCGGCCTGGATGAACTCCTGCAGTGTGGTCGGCACCTTCAGGCCCGACTTCTCGAGCAGGTCCGTGCGGTAGACGACGATCCGAGCCCCGGCGTAATAGGGGACACCGTAGAACTTGCCGTCGTACGTGCCGGCCTCCACGAGGCTCTGGAGGAGGTCGTCGCCGCCCAGGTCGGCCTTCTTCGCCGACAGGTCCTGGAGGGCTCCGGCCGCTTCGAACGCCTGGGCCTGCGTGTTGCCCAGTTCCACGACGTCGGGGCTGTCGCTGCTCGACAGCGCCGTCGTGAGCTTCTCGACGATGCCGGTCCACTGCTGGCGCTCGAACTTCACGTCAGCGTCGGGATGCTGCTTCTTGAACTCGGCGACGGCGTAGTCGACGAGTTCCTGCTTGGTGTCGTCACCGTTCAGCCACAGCCGGATGGTGGTCTTGGCCCCTCCGGTGCTGCCACCGCTGGTCGGTGTCGGTGCCGCCGTGGTCGCGGCGGCTGTCGTTGGTGCCGCCGTGGGGGCGGCTCCACTGCTGCTCTTGCTGTTGTCGCTACCGCACGCAGCGAGGGCCATCGCCCCCGCGACGCCCACTGCGACGGCGAGTCTGATCCTCACGTCGTGATCCTCCCCTGATCGGAGCGCGCGGGCCGGATGACCCGCGGTGTTGGGTGTGTTCCCGGCCGTCCGCCGAAGGCGCGCCCGGGAATGGTATGGACTCGCACGGGCGCGGCAGGCGCGGTCATGCGACCCCCAGTTCCTGGCTCAGCACCAGGACCGCGGCGCCGAGGAGGACGTCGTCCTCGTCGAGCGCGCTGTAGCGGACGTCGACGTGGTCGCCCACGGCCGGCATTGTCCGCATGCGGATGGTGTCCAGCGCGGCGGTGCGGAACGGCTCCGAGAGCACGTCGACCGGGCCGGACAGGATGACTTCGCTCAGGTTGAGCGCGCTCACGACCGTCGCCAGCGCCACGCCGAGGCGACGGCCGGCGGCGCGCAGCACCCGCGCCTTGGCGGCGGGGGAGTCGGTGGCGGCGAGGCGGTGACGGAGGAACGGCGCGGCGACGGCGCGCTCGAGACAGCCCCGGCGTCCGCAGGCACAGGGCTCGCCGCGCTCGTCCACCACGACGTGGCCGATCTCGCCGGCGGCGTAGCCGTCGCCGACGTAGAGCCGGCCGTCGATCAGCAAGCCGGACCCGACGCCCTGGCCGATCTTGACGACGAGCAGGCTGCGCCCGGCGGCCTCGCCGAACGTGTACTCGCCCAGCGTGGCCGCGTTGGCGTCGTTCACGACGTGGGTCGGAACGCCGAGACGGTCGGTGATGAGCGCTCCGAGCGGAAGCTCGAACCAGCGCAGGTTGTCGGACTCGACGACCACGCCGGCCGCGCCCACCAGGCCGGGGCTGCCCACGCCGACGCCGAGGACGGGTTGCGTGGTCTCGGCCGCCAACTCGGCCGCCAGCTCGACGGCGACGTCGGCGGCGGCGGCCCCGGTGCGGGCGGTGCGGCGCTGGCTGCGGCGCACGAGCACCTTGCCCGCCAGGTTCACGAGGGCGCCGGTGAAGCGCTCGTCGTCGCTCAGGTCCAGGCACACGACGTGGCGAGCGTCGGGCACGATGCCGACCAGCGTGGCCGGCTTGCCCACGCTCGGCTCGGCGCGCCGCCCGACCTCCTCCACCAGGCCGTCGGCGAGCAGCTCGGCCACGAGGTCGGAGATCGTGACGCGTGTCAGGTGGGTGGCGCGGGAGAGGTCGGCGCGGCTCGTCGGACCGTGGCGGAACAGCCACTGCAGCACGAGGCTCCGGTTGTGATGGCGGGCGTCCTCGGGGAGCGCTTTGGCCGTCGCCCGCAACGACCGCTGCTGCGGCAAGGCCCGCCCGCTTCCTCCGTCCCCCCGAGGCACGTTTGTTAGTAGACCTTACGAACAAATCCCGTGTCAAGCGTCACCCCGCCCAACAGACGGCGAAGTTGAACCGGAGACTGCCCGGGCGGGCGGTCAGCGGTTCAAGTTCGGCTGGGGGCGGTCAGGCGGGGGAGGAGCTGCCGAGGATGCGGCCGCCACGGAAGACGGTGACGGGGCCGTCGTCGCTCACGACGATCACCGTGGCGCCGTGGTCGTCGAAGCTGTAGCGCCGGCTCGACGTGTGACGTGTGCCCCCGAGGGGCTCGACCTCGGCGTCGGCGTCGGTACTGGGGACGAGCCGGACGCCGAGGTGGCGCAGCGTGCCGCGCCGGTCGAGGATGGCGGCTCCGTCGACTTGGGCGAGGGCGTGACGCAGAGGTGCGAGGTCGATGGGCTTGGTGATCTGGAGCGGCGGCGGCGTGGGCAGGAGCACCTCGACGTGGCCGCCCGGGATCTGGTCGTCGGACCGATACACGAGGATGGCGCCGATGTGCCACGACCCGAGGTCGTGCACGGCGAACTCGAGCAGCTGCTCGAGCACTTCGCTGTCGCCCGGCGCCGGACACGTCGTCGTGGAAAAGGCGTCGAGCCACGACGCGATGGGCGGCTCGTGGTGCCAGCGGATCCCGTCCCAGCGCAGCACGCCGAAGGAGCCGACGATCCGTACCGAGCCGGCTGGGTGACGCTGCACCAGCGTGGCGCCCATGGCATCGGCCAGCACGACGAGGTCGCGCTCGGAGCCGGCCGGGCGGTCGAAGATCGCCCACTCGCGCGGGCCGTCGATGGGTCGGATCAACCAGCTCGACAAGCCGTCGGCGAAGAGCCGGGCGCTGGCCAGGTCCATCTCGCCGACGGGCCGGCGCGAGATGGTGAGGGCCGTCTGGCGCTCCCATTCGCCCGGCTCGTTCGTCGGCTCGATCACGGCGCCGGCGCTGGGCACGCGGCCCTCGTGCACCGGCGGACGCAGGGCGTAGTCGAGCTCGTCGAGGAGCGCGTCGCGCCACCCGGCGGCGCCGTCGAGGTCGAGCCCGGCCTCGGCCAGCTCCTCCGTCAGTCGTCGGAGCCGGGCCGAGGTCGCCACGGGTTCGAAGCTACCGGCGGTGTGGGCTCAGTCCGCCGTGCGGGCCTGATAGCGCCGCACCGCACCTGGCACTGCGATGGCGAGCAGTGCCAACGTGAACAGAACGGCGGCCACCACCGGATGCTCGAGCGGCCACGAGTGCTTGGTGACCGGGGCCGTCGGGTTGCCGAACAGCTCCCGCACCGCCGAGACCACCACGCTGATCGGGTTCCACGCCGCCACCCACTGCAGCACGTCGGGGAGGCTGTTGATCGGCACGAAGGCGGCGCTGAGGAACGTGATCGGGAACACGATGACGAAGGCCACACCCATCACGGCGTCGGGCGTGCGGACGGTGAGGCCGATCCACGTGCCGATCCAGATCATCGCCGACGCGAACAGCAGCAGCAGCAGCGCGGCCCCAGTGACATGAGCGATGTCGGCGTGCGTGCGCCACCCGACGATCAATCCGGCGCCGAGCAGGATGACGATGGCGAGGATCATGCCGGACAACTCAGCGAGGTAGTGGCCGACGAGATACGCGGCCTTGCGTGTGGGCAAGGAACGGAACCGGTCGATCACCCCTTCGGTGAGGTCGGTGGCGATCGACGTCCCCGGGCCCATCAACCCGAAGGCGATCGACTGCACGAGGATGCCGCCGATGATGTACTCGCGATAGCTGCCGCCGGGAACGCTGATGGCGCCGCCGAACACGTAGGCGAACAGCAGCACGAACATCAGCGGCTGCAACGTGACGTCGAGCAGCTTCTCGGGGATCTGGCGGATGTGCTCGAGGTGGCGGCGAGCGAAGACGAGCGAGTCGCTCCACAGCGTGCGCCACTCCGGCTGCTCGTGCCGGTCGTCGATGGACTCGACGACGGTGGGACGGTCGGTGGTGACGACGGCGCTCATGCGGACACCTCCTGGAGCTCGGCCTGGCGTGAAGCGGGGGTGGTAAGAGTGAGGAAGACGTCGTCGAGGGTGGCTTGGCGGCGGTTGACGTCGATCACGTCGATGCCGGCGTCGTCGAGGGCGCGCACCACGTCGACCACGCGGGTGCCGGTGAGGATGGGCGCGGTGACGACGAGCTCGTCCTCGTCGATGGTGGCGTCGTTGGACGCGAACGCCGCCAGCGCGCTGGCGGTGGCCACGAGCTCGGACGGGCCGGCGACCTTGACGTCGACGCGCTCGTTGCCGATCTGCGCCTTCAACTCGGCAGGGGTGCCGTGAGCGACGGTGCGGCCGTGGTCGAGCACGACGATGTCGTCGGCCATCCGATCGGCCTCCTCGAGGTACTGCGTCGTGAGCAGCAAGGTGGTGCCGTCGCGCACGAGCTCGCGCAGGAGTTGCCACAGGTCGCCCCGGCTGCGCGGGTCGAGCCCGGTGGTGGGCTCGTCGAGGAAGAGGACGTCCGGCTGGCCCATCAGGCTGGCGGCGAGGTCGAGGCGACGGCGCATGCCGCCCGAGAAGTTCTTCACGAGGCGCTCGCCGGTGTCGGCGAGGTCGAGCCGCTCGAGCAACTCCTCGGCCCGGCGCCGGGCCACGCGCTTGGGGAGGTGGTAGAGCCGGCCCACCATCTCGAGGTTCAGCCGGGCGTCGAGCAGCCCGTCGACGGTGGCCTGTTGGCCGGCGACGCCGATGCGGCGGCGCACCGCGGCGCCGTCGGCGACGACGTCGAAGCCCGCCACGGACGCCCGTCCCTCGGTCGGCTCGGAGAGCGTGGTGAGGATGCGGATGGCGGTGGTCTTGCCGGCGCCGTTGTGGCCGAGCAGACCGAGGACAGTGCCCGGCGGGACGTCGAGGTGGAGGTCGCGCAGCGCCCACAGGTCGCCGAAGCGCTTGCCGAGGCCCTCGACCACGACGCCGCTCGACCTCGTCGTATCGTGTACTGTTTCCTCGTACATAGTACGACGAACGTTAGCAGTACACTGTACGACATGGCAAGTGAATATTCCTCGGGCGGGGCCCGCCGTGGGCGCGAGGGAGCGGGCGAGGTGCGCCACATGGCGATCGACGCCGCGGTCGACGCCGCCGTCGAGGCGGCGACCGAGAAGATCGCCTACAAGGCCGCCCGGCAGGCGGCCAAGGTGCGAGCCAAGGCCGCTCGCCACGCCGAGCAGCTCGACCGGCTGGCCGACCACCTCGAGGCGCTCGACGTGTGGACGCGGGTCGAGCCGCCACGGCGGCGGCCGCGGCTCAGCCGCGAGGAGATCGCCGCCACCGCCGTGCGCATCGCCGACGACGACGGCCTCGACGCCCTGTCGATGCGGCGGTTGGCGGCCGAACTCGACGCCGGCACGATGACGCTCTACTACTACCTGCGCACGAAGGACGAGCTCCTCGCGCTCGTCAACGACGCGGTGATGGGGGAGGTGGTGGTGCCGGCGGGGGAGCGCCTGCCCGACGAGTGGCGTGGCGCCGTCACCGTCATCGCCCGTCGATCTCGGGACGCCCTGCGGCGCCACCCGTGGATGTTCGACATCGGCTGCGATCCGCCGCTCGGGCCCAACAGCGTGCGCCACTTCGAACAGACGATGCAGGCTGTCGCCGGGCTCGACGCCGACTTCGCGACCAAGCTCGATGTGGTCACGGCCGTCGACGAGTACGTCTTCGGGTTCTGTCTCCACGAGCGCCAGACGTTGCACGAGGACGCCGGCAACGACGCGTCGATGCAGCGGTACGTCGAGGACCTCATCGCCACCGGTGAGTTCCCCGAGTTGTCGCGGCTCGTCGAGCGCGAGGGCACGGCGCAGGTCTGGGCCCAGTTGTCCGCGCACGCCGAAGACCCCGAACGGTTCGACCGCAACCTGGCCCGCCTGCTCGACGGCATCGAGCGCGATGTGCAGCCCCGCTGACTACATCGAGTCGAGATGGCGCTCCAACGCGTCGAGGCGCTCCGACCAGAAGCGGCGATAGGGCGCGAGCCACGCGTCGATCTCGGCGAGGGGCGCGGCGTCGAGCCGGTACCACCGCTGCTGCGCCTGCTGACGGACGCGCACGAGCCCCGCGTCCCGCAGCACGCGCAGGTGCTTGGACACGCCGGGCTGGCTGATCCCGAGGGCGTGGACGAGGTCGCCGACCGGGCGGTCGCCGTCACGGAGCAGGTCGAGGATGCGGCGGCGCGTGGGCTCGGCGACGACGTCGAATGTGACCGACACGCTGGTATGATAGCCATCTAGTTATATAGCGGTCAAGGAATGCTGGCCCGTCCGCGACACTGCTCCCCATGGGTTCAGTGAGACAGCTCCGCCTCGTCGTGACGGCCGCCGACTATGACGCCGCCCTGCGCTTCTACCGGGACGTCCTCGGGATGGACGAGGCCGAAGCCGTCAGTTCACCGGGCGGACGCATCGCCATCCTCGACGCCGGCCGGGCCACGCTCGAGGTCGTCGACGAGGCCCATGCCCGCTACATCGACGACGTCGAAGTGGGTCGCCGAGTGGCTGGTCACATCCGCGTTGCGTTCGAAGTGGACGACAGCGCGGCGACGACAACGGCGCTCACCGCGGCCGGCGCCGAGCTGGTG
>DASXAI010000278.1:0-4602 GCA_036406775.1 Acidimicrobiales bacterium | reverse complement strand
GGTGAACTGCAGGGCCACGCCGAAGTCGCCTTCCTTCAGCTTGGCGATGACGGCCTGGAGATCGTCGCGCTTCTTGCCGCTCACCCGCAGCTGATCGCCTTGGGTCTGGCTCTGGATGCCCTTCAGCCCGAGCTTCTTGATGAAGGCGTTCAGCTCGCGCGCTTTGTCGGACGAGATGCCGACGTGGAGGGTGGCGACTTGGCGCACCGTTCCGCCCGCCGCCTCCTCGATCTTGGCGAACTCGAGGCCCTTGAGCGGTACCTGCCGCTTCACCAGCCGCTCCTCCAGCACCTGGCGCACGGCCCGGAGGCGATCCTCCGACGACGACCGCAGCGTGAGGCTCAGGTCCGACTGCTCGATCGTGGAGTTGGTGCCCTTGAAGTCGAACCGGGTGGCGAGCTCGCGCTGCGTCTGGTCGACGGCGTTGCGGACTTCTTGGCGGTCGACCTCGGACACGACGTCGAACGACGGCATGAGGGCGACCCTACCCGGCCACTACACTCGTCGACTCCTGGGTCGGTGCCCGAGTGGCCAAAGGGAGCAGACTGTAAATCTGCCGGCACAGCCTACGGTGGTTCGAATCCACCCCGGCCCACGTTGTCCGACTACACGATCGACCGAGGCCTCGGCGTCAGTGAGCGGATGACCCTGTTGGCACGGGCCCACGCGCCGGGCACGATCAGCTTGCTCGACATGTTGGGCGTGCCGACGCCGGGCGCGCGGTGTGTCGACCTCGGGTGCGGTGGGGGCCACGTCACCGCGGAACTGGCGCGACGGGTCGGCGCGTCGGGCCGGGTGGTCGGGATCGACCTCGACGAGGAACTGCTCCAGATCGCTCGCACCGAAGCGGCGAGGCAGGGCCTCGACAACGTGACGTTCCGTGCGGGCTCGGTCGAGCAGTTCTCCGACACCGGTCTCGATCTCGCCTTCGCGCGCATGCTGCTGTCACATCTGCGCGACCCCGCTGAGCTGGTCCGGCGTATGGCCGAAGCGGTGCGACCGGGCGGCATGGTGATCGTCGAGGACGTGCAGTTCGCCGGCTGCTTCACCGAACCTCCATGTGCCGCCTACGACCGCTGGGTCGCGTGGTTCACCGAAACCGTCCGCCTCACCGCCGGTGATCTCGACATCGGACCCCGGCTACCGGCGCTGTTGCGCCTCGCCGGCTTGCGTGACGTCGGCGTCCGTGTGACGCAGGCCGCCCACGTCGACGGCCCGGTCAAGCAGCTGCAGCAGATGTCGATGGAGAAGGTGCGCGCTGCCGTCCTGGCCGCCGGCGTGGCCCGCGCCGAGGAGTACGACACTGCTCACGCCGAACTCAAGGCGTTCACCGATGATCCCACCACCATCGTGGCCTCACCTCGGATGATCCAGACCTGGGGCCGCCGTCCGTAGCGAAGACTCACCCGCTGACGAAGCCGACGACGTCGGCGACGACGTGGGTCGAGCCGCCGAACTGGTACAGCGACAGCGTCCCGCCCGGCCCCAGCCCCACCATCACCAGGTTGGCCACGTTGTCGCCTGGGGCGAAGTTCAGCGTCGACGCCAGTGGCCGGGGCTGGCCGGCTGGCCACGCCGTGACGAATCCGGGTGCGGTCGGCTCCGTCGCCGTCACGTTGAGCACGACGGCGGTCGCGCCGGCCGGGACGCCGGCCCGCCCGCTCACCTGGATGTCGCGTTGCTCCCCGCTGGCAAAGGGCCCGGCCACGGTGTCGAGTCCGGTACGGCTGTCGAGCAGACGCTGTGGATCGACGGCCGTGATCCGGCCGCCACCGCCACCGAAGTAGCCCACCACGTCGACCACCAGATCGGTGCCGCCGACGGCGTCGTAGTCGAACAGCGACACCGCGCCGCCGGCGCCGAGCTTGGCCACCACGAGGTTGGGCCGCGTCCGGCCCGTGTCGGTGTTGAGGCTCGACGCCACGGGCATCGGCTGGCCGGCCGGCCACACCGTCACATAGCCCGGCCCGCTGGGGTCGACGGCCGTCACGTTCAGGACCGCGGCCGTGGCGTCGGCCGGGACGCCGCCGAACCCAGCCACCGGAAGGTCGCGTGCGGTGCCCGACGTGAACCGGTTTCCGATGCCACCGGTGCCGTCGCGCGTGTCGAGGAGCCGGGCCGGCGTGACGGCGGTGAAGCCGTCGCCGTTCCCCGGGCCGCGATCGAACCAGCCGACCACGTCGGCCACGACGTCGACGGTGCCGGCGAAGCTGTTGAGTCGGACCTTGCCGCCCGCGCCCACCGGCACGAGCACGAGGTTCGGCACCACCTCCCCGGCCCGGAAGTTGAGGTTGGACGACGACGGATAGCCGGGCACGTAGCTCGACTGGTCGTCCCACACCTCGTCGAGGTTCGACGGGTTCCGGCTGCCGCGCGGCAGCTTGGGATAGACGGTGAGGTAGCCGTCGTCGGACGGCCCCGTCGCCGTGACGTTCAGCAGGACGGCCGACACGCCCGTGGCCGGCACGCCGCCCCGACCGGCCACGACGAATTCGTGGTTGGCCGCCTCGGCCGTCCGCACCGCCGTCGAACCGCTGGCGCTGCGGCCGTCGCCAGCGCGTACGGGCGCGACGGCGTGGCCGTTGCCGTTGCGCGTGTCGAGGACCCGGGTCGGTGGCAACGGGTGCAGCGTGCCCGTGGCCGGACCGGGGCTACCCGCCTGGTACTGGCAGGCGTCGAGGCCGAAGCACACGGCGTCGAGATCGAGGGTCGGCGCGCTGGCGCCGACGTCGAAGAACGCCTCGATGCGAACGTGCGCGGCCTGGTCGGTGATGTAGGCGACGTACGAGCCCGGCCACGCCCAGCCGAGCGTCCACTGGTTGCCGCGGCTGTTCGAGACGGAGTAGGCACCGACGTCCATGCCGGTGGACGTCCGGTGCAGCCCGGTGAGCTGGTAGGCGGCGACGGCGACCCGGCCGTCGTCGATCGGTGTCGTCGCCACCAGTGTGCCGGCGGCCCGCACGGCCGTGGCGTCCGACGCGTTCGGCAGTGGGATGCTCCCGACATCGCGCGTCTCGCCCGGTTGGAGGTTGCGCACCCAGATGTGAGCACCGCCGGGGCCGTCGGACCACGGGTCGAACGAGGACCAGTCGAAGTAGCGGGTGTGCGGGTAGATCTCGAGGTGGGCCGTCGTCGTCCCGTCCGGGAGGGAGAGGCCCGACGGCGGGAAGTTGCCGCCGGCGTCCCACTCGATGGCCGACGTGTATCCCGCCGGGCAGTTCGTCGGGTTCGGCAGTTGGCACAGCTTGGTGTTGGCGGCGTCGAGGGCGTCGAGCCCGACGTGGCCGGTGAAAGCGTGCGGCTCGACGTCGCCGCTGAACACCAGGCGGGCCGTGTCGGCTCCGGCCGGAGTCGTCCCCGCGACGCCGAGTCCGACCGCTGCGGTTGCTACGGCGAGACAGGCGAGCGCGACCCGTCGGACGGCTGACCGTCGGCGCATCGACGCGACGGTAACGAACCGTCGCCGTCGGTGCTGGGCGGGTTCACCGCTCCGACAGGAGGCACTGCATGAGCGCGATGTCGAGCCAGCGGCCGAACTTGCGCCCCACCTCCCGCTCGATGCCGACGAGATCGAAGCCGCAGGCGGCGTGGAGGGCCCGCGACGCCTCGCTGCCACCCTCGATCCGCGCCATCACGGCGTGGAACCCGCTGGCGGCGGCCAGATCGACCACGTGGGTGAGCAGGGTCCGCCCGACGCCGCGACCCTGCTGGTCGCGACGGACGTAGACCGAGTCCTCGACCGTCGTCCGGTAGGCCGCCCGCTCCTTGTACGGCGACAGCGAGGCGAACCCGACGACCTCACCGCCCTCCTCGGCCACGACGGCCGAGAACGCCCCTTGTCGGGCCGCGATCCACGTGCGCTGGTCCTCCAGGCTGCGACCCACCAGGTCGAAAGTCGCCGTCGACGTCTCGACCTCGAGGTTGTAGATGGCGCGGATGGCGACGGCGTCGTCGAGCGTGGCCAGCCGGATCCGCATGGCCGCGAGACGCTACCGGCCGAAGTGGAGCGGCGGCCGGCGAGGCAGAGACGGCGCTACACTGGTCCTTCGGCCTGCGGCTTTGCCGCGCCCGCCCTCTTAGCTCAGTCGGCAGAGCACAGCCATGGTAAGGCTGGTGTCGTGGGTTCGATTCCCACAGAGGGCTCGTGCACCGGAGGGTCCGGTGTACCGCCTGGCGGCGTAGCTCAGATGGTTAGAGCACTCGGCTCATAATCGAGTGGTCGTCGGTTCGAGTCCGACCGCCGCTACCACCTCCCCACGAGCAGACGAAAAGACGAAAGACGAAAGGGATCGTCGGATGAGCAAGGCCAAGTTCGAGCGCACCAAGCCCCACGTCAACATCGGCACCATGGGTCACATCGACCATGGCAAGACGACGCTGACGGCGGCCATCACCAAGACGCTGGCGCTGAAGGGCGGGGCGCAGTTCCGGGCGTTCGATTCGATCGACAACGCGCCCGAGGAGCGGGCCCGCGGCATCACCATCGCCATCGCCCACGTGGAGTACGAGACCGAGAAGCGGCACTACGCCCACGTGGACTGCCCCGGCCACGCCGACTACATCAAGAACATGATCACCGGTGCGGCCCAGATGGACGGCGCC
>DASXAI010000277.1:0-4285 GCA_036406775.1 Acidimicrobiales bacterium | reverse complement strand
AGGAGATCGCACGAGTGGTACGTCCGGGCGGCGTCGTGATTGTCATCGTCCCGAGCGCCGGGCCTGAGCACCGCCATCCGATCGACTGCTGGCGGTTCCTCCCGGACGGTCTTCGTGCCCTCGCCACGTGGGCCGGGTTGGCGGCCTTGGAGGTTGATCGATACGAACCGGCTGGCTTCGACGACGGCTCGGATCAGTGGTGCGACACCATTTTGGTGGCCGCCAAGGGCCTCGGACGGTTCGGCGAGGAGTTCGGACGTCGTCGCGCCGAGTGGTCAGACATCGTGGATCATCTTCCCCGTCTCTACTCTGCAGCGAGCCGGCGCCCAGGCGGGCGCGTCATCGAACTCGGGATCCGGACCGGCAATTCGACTGCCGCGCTGCTCGCTGGGGCCGCGGCCGTCGGTGGTCACGTGTGGTCCGTCGATCGCGAGCCTCCAACGGTTCCGGACTGGTGGTCGAGCTCGCCGACGTGGACGTGTGTGCTCGGCGACGACGTTGCCGTCGCTGACCAACTTCCGGACGATGTCGATGTCGTCTTTCTCGACACGTCGCATGAGTACAAGGCGACGCTTCGGGAGTTGTCCGCCTACCTGCCGAAAGTCCGTTCTGGTGGCGTGCTCCTCTGTCACGACACGGAGGTGGAACACCCAGAAGGGGTTCCCGAGGGGCCGCCGTTTCCAGTGCGGCGCGCCATCGAGGACGTGGTCGCAGGCACCCAACTCCATTGCGAGTATGTTGCCGGCTGTTACGGCTTGGGCGTCATCCACGTGGCGGCGTAGCTACGAGGTGAGCGTGGCTCCCAGCGTGACCGTCGTGATGGTGGCGTACCAGAACGAGGAGCGAGCGCTCGTCCGGCTCTCCCGAGACCTGCTGCCGACGCTGGATCACTATCGCGACACCTGGGACATCGACCTGACGGTGATCGACAACAGCGCCGAGCCCCTCGTCGGTCTCCGAGCCGCTGTCGCCGATACCCGATCAGTACCGGCGAGCTATGTCTGGAATGGAGGGGACAATCTCTTCTACGGTCCCTCGATCACCCAAGCGGCGCAGTTGTCCAAGAGCTCGCTCCTGGTGTACCTGTGCTCTTCGCACGGAACGATGCACGACCCCACATGGCTCGGCGATCTGGTGCAGCCGTTCCAGGAAGACGGCGCCCGCCGGATCGCCCAGACGGGGAGCTTCTCTCCAAGCGGCCCCCCGTCGGCCCTCGGCTTCGACGACGCACTGCCTTGGGTGCACGTGCAGGGTGGCGTCTTTGCGGCCCGAACCGAGGTCATCGTCTCGTATCCCTATCCGGACGGCCCCCTCGCCCACTACCTCTCCGACGTGTACCAGTCGCTTCGATTGATGGCGGCCGGATTCGAGCTCGTCGACGTGCCGACGGTGAAATCGGTGTGGCGCAGGGCCGCCGAGCCTGGACCGTGGAAGTACGTCCACGACGAGATCGTGTCTGACGACGCGACATGAACGTCTTCGCCTGCTTGGTTCACGAGGAACCAGCCTGCGTTGCTGATCTCGTCGCCAATCTTCGCTACCTCGATCCCGCCTCCGGCCTGGTCATCTACAACGGCGGTCACGACCCGACGCTCCTGCGATCGCTCCCGTGCGGGGACCGGAACGTCGTCGTTCATCCGGAGCCTCGGATGATGTCCTGGGGCGATCTGCTGGACTTCGCACTCGAGTGCATGCGACTCGCCGCCACCGCGTTCGATCACGAGACGATCACCATGGTCGACTCTGACCAACTCCTCGTGAGGCCGGGCTGGTCAGCCGCCGTGGAGACCGCCGTCCGCGATCAGCCCGCCGCCGGCTTGTTCGGAAGTCCTGCCGTCTCCGAGTCGACGACGAGCGGCATCGACCCGCCGACGACGGCGCGGGCGGAGCGCGATCTCTGGCACCCGATACTTGCAACGTTGCCCGGAGGCCCGGCCGTGTATCCGCAGTGGACGTTCTGGCCTTCGACTGTCGTGACCCGTGCCGCGTCGGACACACTGGTGAGCCTCTTTGAACGCGACGACGTCAAGCAGGCCCGCCAGTGCACGCACGTGCTCGCCACCGAGGAGATCCTCGTTCCCACCTTGGTACGTGCTGCCGGCTTCGAGACCGCGCCGAGCCCGGAGTCGTTCGCGTACGTGAAGTTCCGCCACGACTACTCCGAGCAAGACGTTCGGACGGCCATGGCGACGCCCGGTAGTTACTGGATGCATCCGATACCCCGACGGTACGACCATCCGCTCCGGCGAGCCATCCGCGGCGCCCACAACGCCTACGCTTGACTGGGTCTGAGCGCCGTCAGTCACCTGGGACAAACTCCGGCGGCTACCGCGGGAGGTCGTCTACGCTCGGGTCGTTCGCTGACACCCCGGGGGTGCACCGTGCGAGCTTCTTCGTTCGCATCCTGAGGCCTGACTGGGCCGAAACGAGTTGACCGGCCGCCGGGCCGGTCACTGCTGTTCGTCGGATCGCGTCCTCGAGGTGGTTTGCTCCCGTGCTCCCGGTTGTCACCGCATATTTGCGGTGGGCTCTCGTGCGTGCCGCGCTCGCTCGCGGCTGGTGGCTGTGCACCGCCGTCTATCTCGTCGTGAATGCCGGCCTCTCATCGGCTCAGCTCATCCTGATCGGTGTCTTCCAGGGCCTGACGGTGGTGACGGTCGAAGTGCCGGCGGGCGTGCTGGCGGACACCGTCAGCAGACGTCTCACGCTGGTCGTCGCCCACGTCGTGATGGGTGCGGGCATGGCGATCACCGGCGTCCTCACCAGCTTTCCCCTCCTCGTCGGGTCGCAATGCCTGTGGGGTCTGGGGTGGGCGCTGTCGAGCGGGGCCGACGTGGCGTGGGTGACCGATGAGCTCGATCGGCCGGAACTCATCGACCGGGTACTCGTCGCCCAGGGCCGGTTCGAGCTGTGCGGCACCGGCGTTGGGATCGTCACGTTCGGTCTCTTGGGGTGGATCATGACGCTGGCGACGGCGATCATCGTCGGCGGGCTGTCGATGGTGATCCTCGGCCTGGTGGTCGTGGCTCGTTGGCCCGAGTCGTGGCAGCCGGCACCGCGCCAGCACGGCCGCTACGCCGCGACCTGGATGGTGGCTCGCCGAGCCGTCACGATCGCTCGCGGCGACCGGATCGTGGGCTCGGTGCTCGCCGCCACATTGATCGTCAACGGTGGCGTCGAAGGCTTCGGCCGACTGTTTCAGCAGCATCTGGCGGCCCTCGGGATGCCCGCCACGCCCCCACTCGTCGTGTGGTTCGCTGCGATCGCGCTTGTCGCCGCGGGCACCGGCGTCGTGGCGCTGTCGTGGGTCGAGGCGCGGATCGGCGGGGCTGGGGCCGCACGACGGGCCTACGTCGTGGCGGCGGTGACGGCCGCGTGTGGTGTCGTCGTGTTCGCCCACGCGCCGAGCTTCGACGTCGCCATCGCCGGGTCGCTACTCGTCTCAGGCATCGGCCTCCCGACGATCCGGGTCGCCTCGACGGTGGCGGTCAATCGTCGATCGTCCGGCGACGTACGGGCGACGATGCATTCGCTGCTCTCTCAGTCCGAGAACCTGGGCGAGATCGTCTGCGGCGTCGTCCTCGCCGCGGTGGCCAGCCAGACGTCCCCGACGGTCACGCTCACCGCGTCGGCCGTGCTCGTCGCCGCCGCCGGATGGCTCGTCAGCCGGACCGGACGCCCGACCGGTCACGACGCGGCGACACCGACGTGACACCGCCATCTACATGGCGTCGACCTTGGGCATGATCTCCTCGGTCAGACGCTTGAGGTCGTCGAGCGTCTTGGCGACGGGCACGTCTTGGAACGGCGGCCAGAGGAGGGGCATCGTCACCCCGGCGTCGTTGTAGCGCTTGAGGGTGTCGGTGATCTGCGCGGCCGTTCCCGCCAGCAAGTTGGTGCCCTTGCCTCGTGGCGTCTGGTCGGTCTCGTCGTCGGTGATGACGAACCAGACCATGGTGCAGATCTCGAGATCGTCGACCGAGCGGGAACTCCCGAGCTCCTGAAGCTCTCGTTGGATGGCGCCCCGCCACTCCTCGAGCTCCTCCGGCGTGTCCTGGATCCCGATCCAGCCCGACAGGCCGTATTTCGCGATGCGGTTGGCGGAGCGCTTCGGGTCCTTGAGGCCACTGAAGAAGATGGGTGGGTGCGGCTTCTGTACCGGCTTGGCTCCGAACCCGCAGGGGTCGAAGTCGGCGAACTCGCCGTGGTACTCGAAGAGGTCGTTCGTCCAGATGCCCTGCATGATCTCGATCGTTTCGCGCACGTGCTTGTGCCGTTTGGGGAA
>DASXAI010000276.1:0-2000 GCA_036406775.1 Acidimicrobiales bacterium | reverse complement strand
TCACCCCCAGCGACTGATGTGCAGGTCGCCAGGGGCGGCGCTGGTCTCGCCGCCTTCGAGGAGCAGCTTGAGGCCGATCAGGAAGTAGGCCCACTTGGTGGAGCAGTGGGCCTCGAACGGCACCGCTTCCCGCCAGCCGCCGTGGGTGAACAGCACGGCGGTCTCGCCGTCCTCCTCGTCGAGCTCGAACGTGATGGTGGTGTCGAGCCACTCGTCCGGGCCGTACAGGCAGCGCCACTGGACGCGGTCGGGCGTCACGTCGACGACCTCGAGCTCGAGGCGCGCCTCGGGCCGGCCGAAGCGGAACACCAGCTTGCCGCCCTCGCCGGCGTCGCCCTCGGCGTCGCGACTCCACCAGGAGGCGACGCCCTCCCTGGTGGCGAGGGCTTGGTGCACCTGGGCCTGGGGCGCCTCGATGCCGATGCGGTGTCGGATGTCGATCATGGTCAGCTCACTTTCGATTTCCGGCCGCCGTTCTTAGGCAGCCATTTGACTGCCTTTCACAATACGCAGCCATCCGGCTGCCTGTCAAGAGAGACGCATCCCCGCCGATGTGACGGCTTTGCACGCCAGGCGTGCATTTCCGTCACGTCGGTTTGTAGACAAGTTGCAGACAACGTTCCGCGGTGCGCCGGACAGGCCGCACTAACGTCGCCCGGTGGCCCGTGCTGACGGCGGCTCCGAGGACACGTCGGAGTCCGACGACGGCGCCGGGTACCGCCGGGCCCGGACGCTTGTGTCGCCGTCCGGTGCGGATTCCGCCCCAACGGGCGCCACGGGCGAGGACGGGAGCGGGATGGGGCCGCCGGGGGGCCGGCGCTGGCATCGACGCCCGCACGCCCGGCTCGCGTTGGTGGCCGAACACGGGGTGGCGTCGCTGTTCACACTGGCCGTGTCGTGGCCGTTCTTGCGGCCGGGGCGGGCGCTGGCCGGCTTCGACACGATCGCCTACACGGCACCGAACCTGAAGTACACGATCGACGCCTGGCGGGACGGCCACCTCGCTCTGTGGAACGGCCGCATCTTCGGTGGCGTCACCCACCTCGGTAACCCGCAGGCTGGTGCGCTCTACCCGCTGAAGGTGCTGGCCGTGCCGTTCGGGGTGAGCACGGGGATCGCGGTCCTGATCGTCGTCCACCTGCTGATCCTCGCCAACGGCATGGTGGCCCTGGTCGGGTGGCGGCTGCGGCTGCGGCCGCCGTCGGCCACGGTGGCGGCCGCCGCTCTCGTCGGCAGCGGGCTGATCATGCAGAAGACGCTCCAGCTCGAGCAGCTGCTCGTGCTGGCGTGGCTGCCCCTCCTGCTCGCCCTCATCCACGCCACCATCACGGCCGCCCGACCGTGGCTGGCGGCCGCCGCCACCGCCGTCGTGACCGCCCTCGTGCTCACGGCTGGCCACCCGCAGATGGTGTACACGCTGGCGCCGCTCGCCGTCGGGACGGCCATCGCCGTCGCGGCTGACGCCCGCGCCTGGCGCCGGCTCGGTCACGTCGCGGCGGCAGCCGCCGTCGGTGCGCTGCTCGCCGCCCCGCAGCTGTTGCCGGCGTTCGCGGCGGCCCGCGACGGCGCTCTTAGCGGCGCGCGCCCCCTCAGCGTGGTGAGCGATCCGGCGTACAACCTCGACCCCAGTCGGGCGCTGCGGACGCTCCTCGGCAACCCCCGCACGAGCCTGCCCGACGCCGACTCGGGGACGTACGAGGCCCTGTCGTTCGTCGGTGCCGCCGCCGGCATCCTCGCCCTCGTGGGCTTCGTCGACGGGATCCGCCGGCGCGACCGGCGCATCCTCACGGCCGTGCTCGGCGGACTCGGCGCGCTCGGCGTCTTCGCC
This sequence comes from Acidimicrobiales bacterium, assembly GCA_036406775.1. Lineage (GTDB taxonomy): Bacteria > Actinomycetota > Acidimicrobiia > Acidimicrobiales > Ilumatobacteraceae > DASXAI01. The sequence goes on along the minus strand of DASXAI010000276.1, from coordinate 172 downwards.
GCCCTCGGGCCCCGCACGGCGCCCTACCGCTTCGCCTACGACCACCTGCCGCTGTTCGACCAGGCGCGAGTGCCGGCCCGGTGGCTCGCCGTCACCGTGATCGCCGCCGCCGTCCTCGCCGGCTTCGGGGTGGACGCCGTCGTCGGCCGCCGCCTCGACCGGCGCGCCCTCA
>DASXAI010000275.1:0-5358 GCA_036406775.1 Acidimicrobiales bacterium | reverse complement strand
AGACGCGCCGCCACCTCGCCCATCAGCGGCCGCTTCGAGGGATCGCGGTCGCCGCCGCAGCCGAACACGACGAGCAGTCGGTGGGTGCCGGCCCCCTCACGGGCGGCGGCCAGCGCCGAGGCCAGGCTCTCGGGGGTGTGGGCGAAGTCGACGAGGACGGCGAACGGCTGCCCGGCCTCGACCGGCTCGAACCGGCCCGGCACCGGCGGCGCGGCGGCGAGGCCGTCGACGACGCTGTCGACGGCGACGCCGGCCGCGACCGCCGCCGTTGCGGCTGCGAGGGCGTTGCGCACGTTGAAGCGGCCGCCGAGCGGTAGCCGCACGGACCGGCCGCGCCAGCGGAACGTCGAGGCCAGAAGGCCGACATCGAGGTTCTCGGCGTCGGCGAGCGAGTACGGCGTCACGGGGATGGCCGCCGTCTCCAACAGCCGCCGGCCGTGGGGGTCGTCGACATCGACCACTCCGGCGCCGGCCATGGCCGGATCGAACAGGCGGGCCTTGGCGGCGAAGTACCGCTCGGTCGTCCCGTGGAAATCGAGATGATCGCGGCCCAAGTTGGTGAAGACGGCGACGGCGAACCGCGTGGCGTCGGCTCGGTGCAGCTCGAGGGCGTGCGACGACACCTCCATGGCGACGGCCTGCTTGCCCTTGGCGCGAAAGGCAGCCAGCTGCGCCTGCAACTCCGGCGCCTCGGGCGTCGTGTGGACGCCCGTCAGCGTGCCCAGCACGCCGCACGGCACACCGGCGTGCTCGAGGATCGAGCCGAGGAGGTGGGTCGTGGTGGTCTTTCCCGTCGTGCCGGTGACCCCGATGACCGTCAGTGCCTCCGACGGCCGACCGTGGAAGGCGGCGGCGATCGGCGCCATGGCGACGCGGGCGTCGTCGACGAGCACCTGAGCCACATCCGGCACATCGAGCTCGCGTTCGACGAGCAGGCCGACGGCACCGCCGGCCACGGCCGTGGATGCGAAGTCGTGGCCGTCGACCCGATCACCGCGCAGGCAGCAGAACAGGTCACCGGGCTGCACCGTGCGCGAGTCGTGGGAGATGCCATCCACGCGCACGCCTGTCGGGCCGACGCGCCGGCGCACCCGGATCTCGGGTGCGCCCGCGAGGAGGTCGTCGAGCAGGACTCCGCTCCCGCCCACTGGTGCTATTGCTCCGCTCTCAGACGAATAGGCATCGGTGCCACTCGGGGCGCACCAGTGGGCGGTCCGCCGCGACGCGGCGGACAACGCACCGTATCTCCGGGCTCGCTCCGCTCGCCCATGCTTCCGCCTCAGCCGCCTGGTATGGCGGGACAGACGCCGCCGTTCGGCGAGGGAGGGATCTGCAGTTGCTGCAACGCCTCGTGGGCGATCGAGCTGAACACCGGCGCCGCCGTGTTGCCGCCGAAGTGCGGGCCGCTCGGGCGCGGATCGAAGATCGACACCGAGATGGTGAGCCGCGGGTTCTCGGCCGGCAGGTAGCCGACGAACGAGGCGTTGTAGTGGTTGACCCCGTTGGCGTCCTTGTAGCCGTCGGTGGTGAGCCGTCCGTCCGGCCCCACCACCTTGTAGCCGGCGTTCTGGGCGATGTAGCCCGTGCCCGTCTTTCCCGCCACCGAGTAGCCATCGATGCGAGGCGCGTGCATCGCGGTGCCGTCGCACCAGACGCCCTGCAGGATGGGTGTCATCTGCGCTGCCGTCTCCGGCTTGATGACCTGGTGCGTGGTCGAGGCCGGCGTCTCGTGCCGGTTGCCGTTCTTGTCGATCGTGGCGTCGATCAACCGTGGGGCCACGTACGTCCCGTGGTTGGCGATGGCGTTCATCGCCGCCGTCAGCTGCAACCCGGTGACGGCGAAGCCCTGGCCGTAGGCGATGGTGTCGCGCTGGCTGCTGCTCCACTGCGACTCGGGCGCCAGGATGCCCGGCGCCTCGTTCGGCAGACCGAGCCCCGTCGGCGCCCCGAACCCGTAGGAGCGGAGGTACTTCTCCATCTCCGTCGGCCCGATGCGGCCCGCCATCAGGACGGCGCCGATGTTCGACGACACGGCGATGATCTGCGCCGTCGTGAGGTCGATGTTGCCGTGCTGCTCGACGTCCTCGATCTCGTACACGTCGGACTTGTGCGAGCCCGTCACGTGCCAGTACTGATCGGGCGTCGACTCGCCGAGATCGAGCACGGCCGACGACGGCACGATCTTGGCCACCGAGCCGGGCTCGAACGAGTCGACCGCGGCCTTGTTGGCCGGTGACACGGTGACCTTGCCGGTGGACGCATCGCGGTCGACGCTGGCCATGGCGAGGACGTCACCGGTGGCGGTGTCCATGATGACCGCCGTCCCGCCCGCCGCCGCCAGGGCGCCGACCTGTTGTGCCAGCAATTGCTCCGTCGTGTACTGCAACGTCTTGTCGAGGGTGAGCACGAGATCGTTCCCGGGCTGCGCGGGCACCAGCTGGCGCCGCCCGCTCGGGATGCTACGGCCCTGTTGATCGCGCTCCCGGATCAGCTCGCCGGGCTGGCCGGTCAAGGTGCCCTCGAACTGCTGTTCCAGCCCGGCCGTGCCCTTGCCGTCGGTGTCGGTGCCACCGAGGAGCCCTCGCCCGAGGTCTCCGGCCGGGTAGAAGCGCTTGGGCTCGTTGTACTGGTAGACGCCGGGCAACTTGAGGTCGGTCACGGTCTTGGCTTCGGCGTCGGACACCTGGCGGGCGACGTACACGAACTCCTTGTCGCTCGACAGCCGCTCCTGGAGGGCGTCGGTGTCGGCCGGCGCCAGATGGAGGGCGTCGCCGAGGGCGGCCGCCGTGGCGGCCTTGTCGCCCACCGCCCGAGGATCGGCCCACACCGTGCTCTGCGGCACCGAGATGGCGAGCTCGAAGCCGTTGCGATCGAAGATCGTGCCGCGGGGCGCCGTGAACGTGACGTTCGACAGCCGCTGCGACTCGCCTTCGGCCGCCAGCTGGTGCTGATCGACCGTCTGCAGCATGCCGACGCGCGCCACCACCACGAGAAGCAACAGGGCGACGGCGACGAACAGGGCGATGAGGCGCAGCCGCGGCCGGCCGGGCCGCCGCACTTTGACCGGGCGGGCGGGCGGCGGTGGCTGGCGGTCGGTGGTCGCACGGGGTCGGCGCCGGACGTCCGGGGCGATGGTGGTCACGGCGTCGCACCGACGTACGGCTTGATCGCCTCCCACGCCGACGTGTCGCTGTCGGCCGCCGGGCCGGAGGTGGCGGCCGGCGCCCGGCCTTCGGCCAGCGCCACGCCCAGGACGTCGTTCAGCTCGGGCGTGATGTAGGAGACGGCGTCGGGCACGACCATGCCTTTGGCTTCGGCCGCCGAGATGACGGCCTGTGGCGCTTCGAGTTGGGCGACGATGACCCGGAGCCGCTCGTACTCGGTCTGGGCGTTGCTCGTCTCCTGATCGACGCGATCGAGACGCTGCTGGTCGGCCGCGATCTTGGCTTGGAAGGCGACCAGGCCGAGCATGACGCCGAACACGACGACGCACACGCCCAGGGCCACGACGCCCGCCCGTCGGCGGCGGGAATGGGGGACGATACGCAGGTCCGGCCGGCGCTTCTCGGCACCGGGCGGCTCCTGCCCGAGCTCCCGTTCCCGTCGCGGGACGGTGATGCGAAACGGGCCAGCGCGACGGGGCGAGGCCGCCGGCGCCAGGCGGGGGGTCGTCGAGCTCACGGGGAGCTACTCGTTGACCGCGAGCTTCTCGACGGCGCGGAGCCGGGCCGACTCGGCCCTCGGGTTGGCCTGCACCTCCGGCGCCGTGGGCTTCCACGCGCCCGGCCGCAGCAGCCGCACGGTCTGGACGGCGTCGCACACGCACGGCAGACCGGGCGGGCAGGTGCACCCGCCGGTCACGGCGTGCCGGAACCGCTCCTTCACGATGCGGTCCTCGCCGGAGTGGTACGAGAGCACGGCGACGCGGCCGCGTGGCGCGGTGAGCTCGAGGGCGGCGTCGATCGCCGTCGGCAGGATGTCGAGCTCGCGGTTGACCTCCACGCGGATGGCCTGGAACGTCCGCCGGGCCGGGTGGCCACCCCGCCGGCGGGCGGGGGCCGGGATGGCGTCGCGCACGATGGCCGCGAGTTGCGCCGTGGTCTCGATCGGGCGGTTGGCGACGATGGCGGCGGCGATGCGGATGGCGAAGCGTTCGTCGCCGTTCTCCTGCAGCAGCCGCACCAACTCGACCTCGGGGTAGCCGTTGACGATGTCGGCCGCCGTCCACTGATCGGCCGGGTTCATGCGCATGTCGAGAGGACCGTCGTGCCGATAGGAGAAGCCCCGCTCGCCGCGGTCGACCTGCGGCGAGGAGACGCCGAGGTCGAACAGGACGCCGGAGACGGGGGGTTGCACATCGGTCATGACGGTGTCGAGGTCGTCGAACCGGGCGTGGCGCAGGGCGACCCGGTCACCGAAGGGAGCCAGCACCGCGGTGGCCGCCGCCAGCGCCGCCGGATCCCGGTCGATCCCGACCAGTCGCAGATCGGGCCGGGCCTCCAGGAGCAACCGGGCGTGGCCGCCGCCACCGACCGTCGCATCCACGAGCACGCCCGTCGGGACGGGCCGGAAGATCTCCACGATCCGGTCGGCCATCACGGGGATGTGGATGAAGTCGGTCATGCCGGGCACCTTCGGTGGTCTCGCCCATCTGCAGTCCCCCGGCCGGCGGTTGCCGCCGGGATTTCTCCCCGACTGGCGAGACGGAAGCGGGCGGAGTTGGGGCTGTCCATCTTGCCGACCGGGAGACTGCAGATGAGCGAAACCGGCCTGGTTCGTGCGTTCCTCGCCCTCCTTTCTGTGGGGTTGGTTGGTGGGTCAGGGACCCTTGAGGGCGGCTCCCCCGCGTGCCACCACGTCCTCGTACTTGTCGACGTTCCAGATCTCGACCCGGTCGAACGACCCGGCCACCGCGACCCGCGTGTTCAGCTCGAGGCCGGCGAAGTCACGCAGCGCCCGGTCGATGTTGATGCGGCCCTGGGCGTCGACGGCGACCTCGAAGGCGTTGGCGGCGAGGGCGCGCTGCTCGTCGCGGCTCATCTCGCCCTGCTTCACCTTCTCCATGGTCTCCGTCGCCATCTGCTCGAACTCCTCCGGTGGGTACACATCGACGCACCCGTCTCGGCCGAAGGCGAGGTAGCAGCGAGGTTCGAGACGTGGCCGGAATGTCGGTGGCAAGGCCAGCCGACCCTTGGGATCGAGCTGGCGTTCGTGCCTGCCAACGAACACCGGGCTGCCTCTTTCGCTGTTGCCTGCCTCCGGTGGTTCGGCACCGCCACCCGCTGCCACGAATGACCCGCCAGCCCCACCGGCACCCACCGTAAACCCCTCAGACCCCCACCGTCAACCATTTCCCCC
>DASXAI010000274.1:0-4148 GCA_036406775.1 Acidimicrobiales bacterium | reverse complement strand
GGTTCGACGGCGTACCGGAACGTCGAGTGAGGCACCGGGGCGTCGTACCGGAGGAACTCCTCCACTGCCGCCGCGATGCGGTCCGGCTCGGCCTGCAGCAGGGCGAGTTGGTCGGGGTGACGGAGCAAGGCGACGACGCTGTTGCCGATGAGACTGGTGGTGGTGTCGTGCCCGGCCACGATCAACTGGAAGATGGTCGACAGCAGTTCCTGATGGGTCAACCGCTCGTCCCCGTCGCGGGCTTCGAGCAGCCCGGTGACCAGGTCATCGCCGGGGACGTCTCGTTTGGTCTCGACGAGCGCACCCAGCATCGCGACCACGGCGTCGGAGGCCGCTTTGGCTCGCTCGTACTCAGCGGGCGTCGACACCGGGCTGAGCAGTGCAGTGAGCTCCCGACCCAGCGCCGCCCGGTCCGGCTCGGGAACGCCGAGAAGCTCGCAGATGACCGTGAACGGCAGCGGGAACGCGAACGACGTCACCAGATCGACTCGGGCGTCGGGCCCCGCGGCGGCGATGGTGTCGAGAAGATCGTCGATGATCGCCTGCACTCGCGGTCGCAATGCCTCGATTCGCCGCACCGAGAACGCGGCGGCGACCAGCCGGCGCAGGCGAGTGTGATCGGGCGGGTCGACGTTCAGCATGTGGCGGGCGAAAACCGGCCCGGGCAGCCCTTCGGCCACCACCTCCGAGCTCAGGGCCAACGCCGCCTGCATGTCCTTGGAGAACCGTGGATCGTTCAGCGCGGCGCGAGCCTCGTCGTATCGAACCACGAGCCACGCTTCATGGCCGTCGGCCAACGTGACCCGGTGCACCGCGCCGCGGTCACGCACCGCCGCGAACAACGGGAACGGATCGTCGCGGTCGTACGCTCCCCACGCCCCGAGCGCTTGCTCCGTCGACGTCACCGTTGCCATCCTCGTCGACCGACGCCCGGGCGTCCACCGCGGCGTCGACAGGCCGGGAGGTCACCGATGCATGACGTCATGGTGCTGGGGACGGGAGCGGCCGGTCTGGCGGCGGCCCTGGCGGCCCACGAGGCCGGGGCGACGGTGGGCCTGTACGAGAAGGCCGACGTCGTGGGCGGCACGACCGCCCTGTCCGGCGGCATCGTGTGGGTGCCGAACAATCCGCACATGGCCGCGGCCGGGCTGGCTGACAGTCGTGAGGACGCGCTGCGCTATCTGGACTCGTTGTCCCTCGGGATGATCGACACCGCCATGGCCGAGACACTGATCGATACCGGACCTGAGGTGGTGACGTGGCTGGAGGAACGGACGCCGCTGCGCCTCCACGTCGTCGCCGGTTACCCCGACTACCACCCGGAGCATCCCGGCGGGAAGCCGAGGGGCGGGCGCTCGCTCGACCCCGGCCTGTTCGCCTTCGAGGAGCTCGGCGTGTGGGCCGATCGAGTGGCCCAGCCAATGTCCCTGCCCCGTCGGAACCTCTTGGAGTCGCCCCTCGGAGGCGGCACGGGCCAGATCGAGCCGGCGGAGCTCGAGGCTCGGGAACGCCGGGACGTGCGGGGGCGCGGGCAGGCGCTGACCGGTGCGCTCCTGAAGGCATGTCTCGATCGCGGCATCGAGCCGGTGACAGGGGCCGCCGCCGACGAGTTGGTGATCGAGGACGGACGCGTCACCGGCATACGGTTCGCCCCGGGGGCGCCCGTCTCCGAGGTGACGGCCCGAGGCGGTGTCATCCTGGCCACCGGCGGGTTCGAGTGGAACCCGGTGATGGTGCGTGCCTTTCTCCGGGGCCCCATGACGAGCCCGACCACGATCCCCACCAACACCGGCGACGGCCACCGCATGGCGATGCGCGCCGGCGCCGCCCTCGGGCTCATGGGTGAGGCGTGGTGGGTGCCGTCCGCCGAAGTCCCGGGAGAGGAACTGTTCGGCCGCCAACGAGCCACACTGATCCTGCGCGAGCGGACCTTGCCGGGTTCGATCATGGTGAACCGCCGCGGCCGTCGCTTCGTCAACGAGGCCGCCAACTACAACGCCATGGGCGGCGCCTTCCACCAGTTCGACCCCGGCCGCTTCCAATACGCCAACCTCCCGTGCTGGTTGGTGTTCGACACGCAGTACGTCCGCACGTACGGCTTCGTCCAAGCTGCTCCCGGCAGGGCGGTGCCGGATTGGGTGACGGCAGCGGCCAGCTTGGAGGAGCTGGCCGCGGCCATCGGCGTGCCGGCGGAGGCGCTGGTCGAGACCGTCGACCAGTGGAACCACATGGTGGCCAAGGGCCACGACGACGACTTCCAACGCGGCGACAGCGCCTACGACGGCTGGTCCGGCGACCAACGCTTCCTCGGCACCAAGCACGCCACGCTGGGACCGCTCACGGAGCCGCCCTTCCACGCCGTCGAGCTCCACAGTGGAACCCTCGGCACCAAGGGCGGCCCCCGCACGAACGTCGACGGCCAGGTGCTCGACTTCTCCGGCGCACCGATCCTCGGCCTCTACGCCGCCGGCAACGCCATGGCCGCACCCACCGGCATGGTGTACGGCGGCGCGGGCGGGACACTGGGGCCGGCGCTCGTGTTCGGCTTCCGAGCCGGCCGGCACGCCGCCCATTCCGTTCTGACGCGTTGAAACGCCGTATACGACACATATCGCGCACCAGAACGCTTCGGGTCAGGGCGTCAGCACGACCTTGCCGGGGATGGGCTGGGTGGACTTGGCCATGAAGGCCTCGCGGGCATCGGCCAGCGGATAGACGGCGTCGACCCTGGATCGCACGGTGCCCTCGTCGACGAGGCGAGTGATCTCCCGGAGTTGGGCCCCGCTCGGGTCGCGGACGAAGTGCACGGTGCGGATGTCGCGGCGGTCGGTTTGGGGTGGAGCCATGACCGACACGAGGGCGCCGCCGGGCTTGACCATGGCAGCTGAACGGGCGAGCACGTCACCGCCGATGATGTCGTAGACGAGGTCGACCGGACCGATGGCCTTCTCCCAGCCGTCGTGCTCGACGTCGACGAACTCGTCGACGCCGAGGTCGAGCACACGTTGGCGGGCACGGGCCCGGCCGGTGCCGACGACGCGGGCGCCGGCCCAGCGGGCCAGCTCGATGGCCACCGATCCGACGCCGCCGGCGGCACCGTGGATCACGACTGTCTGGCCCGACTCGAGGTGGCCGTGGTCGAACAGCGCCTGCCACGACGTGAGCGAAGCTTGCGGCAGGGCCGCGGCCTCGATGAAATCGACGGTCGTCGGCTTGGGCGCGAGGCTGCGAGCCTCGATGGTCACGTACTCGGCGGCCCACCCGTCGCGGTACCCGTCGATGAGGCCGTACACCTCCTCGCCGACCGCGACGCCGGCGGCACCGTAGCCGAGCGCCACGACGACGCCCGAGCCCTCGTGGGCCGGGATCAGCGGCGCCCGGTCGTGTCCGGCCCGATCGGTCCAGATGGGCCACGTCAGCTCGGTCGGGGTGAAGCTGGCGGCGCGTACCTGCACGAGTGCGTCACCGATGGCGGGCTCGGGAGTGGGGGCGTCCTCGTAGACGAGGCCATCGATGCCCTCGAAGCCCTCGGGCTTGTGGATGCGGACGGCTTTCATAGCAGCCTCCTTGGCGGATCAAGGGGAGTTGTCCTTTCATTCCCCAAGACCCGCCGCGACGACCAAATGTGACGGTGCCGCCGGTGGTCGCGTCCGTCAGGGTCGAGCGTCGAAGACCGTGAGATCGAGACGAGCGAGGCGGGCGGGATCGAGAAGGACGTCCATTTCCACGATCCGCCCGTTGCGCAGGGTGAGGGCGGCGACGGCGAAGATCGCCCCATCCTGCAAGGACACCCAGCCGGCGGCGCCGTTGACGAGGGCGGGCCGCGCCACCAGACCCTGCTGCGCCGCCGCCATGGCACTGCGCGCGACGTTCTCGGCCCCCCGCGTCTCGACGACGGTCCCGCCGCCGGTGTCCACCCGGCGCACGACGTCGGGATCGAGGAGCGCGACGAGGCCGTCGAAGTCGCCCTGACGGGCGGCGGCCAGAAAGGCGTCCACCACTGCTCGCTGGGCCGTCGGGTCGGCGTCAGGGGTCGTGTCCACCTCGCGGATACGGCGTCGACCGCGGCTCGCAAGCTGCCGCGCTGCGTCGGGCGAGCGGTGGAGGATGGCGCCGATCTCGTCGAACGGCACCGAGAACATGTCGTG
>DASXAI010000273.1:0-4978 GCA_036406775.1 Acidimicrobiales bacterium | reverse complement strand
AATACGGACTGGGCTCTGTTGTCGTCGTCGAGATCCTCTTCACCGCACTGTTGGTGTTCGTCGTGTTGTCCACCACCACGGTCGGCTTCGTTCCGGGGTTCGGTGCGCTCGCCATCGGGCTCACGTTGGGCATGATCCATTTGGCCACGATCCCGGTCGACAACACTTCGGTCAACCCGGCCCGCAGCATCGGCACGGCCATCTTCTCGGGAACCGATGCCCTTGTTCAGCTCTGGGCGTTCATCGTGTTCCCATTGATCGGGGCCGTCGTCGGCCTCCTTGTGTGGCTACTCGTACACGAGAACGAGCTGGAAGAAACCATGCTCGGCACCGAGCGCATGATGTCGGCCCGCGCTCGCCTCCATGCGAGGGCCCGCAAGATCGAGGACCGCTTCGGCTGACGAACCACCCGCCACGACTAGCCAGCCGCCAACAAACAACGTTTGGACGGGCCGTGCGGCGCAGTCTGGCCAAGGACGGCTACGACCACGGCATCGAGCCTGCGTCGGCGCCGCTGAGCTAGCCCAGGCCGGACAGGACATCGTCGCTACCCACGACGAGCCGAGTGTGGTCGTCGACCTTGGCGATGTTGGCAGCGACACCGCCGGCGCCGGTTACACCGCCTCATGAAGATCTGAGCCGATCATCGCCATCGAGTCCGACGAGGGCAAGAGCGGCAAGAGCGTGAAGAACCGCCCCGGCCTGGCGGCCGCTCTGCGCCGGATTGAATCGGGCGAGGGCGGCACGCTGCTCGCCGCAAAGCTCGACCGCCTCAGCCGCAGCGTCCTCGACTTCGCCGGCATCATCGAGCGCGCCAACCGCGCCGGCTGGTGTCTGCGCGTTCTCGATGTCGATGTCGACACGTCCACGCCCAACGGACAACTCGTCGCCACCGTGCTCGCCGCCGTCGCGCAGTGGGAGCGCCAGCTCATCGCGGCCCGCACGTCCGATGCTCTCGCCGTGCTGCGCGCCCAGGGGCGCGAGCTTGGCCGCCCGTCCCCGGTGACTCCCGACGTGGCCGACCGTGTCGTTCAGCTACGCGCCGAGGGACGGTCATGGGCCGCGATCGCCACGACGATGAGCGCCGAGGAATGGCCCACCGCGACCGGCGGCCACTGGCATCCCACGACCGTGCGCCGTATCGCGCTCGCCGCCACAGCCGCCGACGACACCACCGCGGGCAACGACGACGGGCCGGGTGCCGCCACCCCACACCTGCGAATCGCGGACACTGTCTGACCGTCGGCGACCCCACCCCCCGATGCGGGGCCACCCTTCACATCAATAGATATTGCCCGCTCCCAAGCCGATGCATTGCAGAGTGCAGCCGAGCGTGGTCGGGCGTGACAGAAGGCGCACGATGACAATCAGGAAGCACAAGACCAACAAGGGCGTCCGCTACGAAGCCAGGGTGCGAGCACCCGACGGTCGCGAGCGGTGCCGCTGGTTCGGCACGCGGGCAAGCGCCAAGCGGCTGATGGGCTCGCGGCGTGGTTCCAGCCAACCGTTGCCGAAGCTCGCGGGGCTGGCGCGGGGTTGGGCACCCTCGAATGAAGAGGACCGGCGCACCGCAGTGGGCGGCGCCGGTCCCGATCAGCACGTTCGTGGGGTGGAGGTGAGGGGAATCGAACCCCTGGCCTCAACAGTGCGATTGTTGCGCTCTACCAACTGAGCTACACCCCCGCGGGCGGAGGGCCAGCCTAGCGGACCGACCGCATGTGACCGTCGATGGCGTCGCGCAGGCGTTGCTGGAGGATGGCGGCGGTGACGTCACCGCGGGTGCGCTCGAGGACGGCGCGCAGCGCGTCCAGGGTGCGGCGGAGCCCGCCGGTGAGGGCATCGGGTGCGTCGATGCCGACGAGCTCGCCGAAGACAGCGTCCATGCGGGCGAGCAGCAACTCGGCCTCGTCGAGCTGGCCCGCCCGGAGCCGGTCGACGGCGTGGCGCCGCAGTTCGCTGGCCGCCTCGGCCGCGCCGTTCAGCCACGCCGGGTCTTCGACGCCGAGCTCGGACGGCCCGGGAACCTCGGCACCGGTGACGAGCGCGACCGTGACCCGGGCCTCCACGTACTCCTTCGCCGCGTCGTGGAGGAATCCGGCGTGCACGAGCGCCGGATAGGGATCGAGCGCGTCGCGGGCGGCGGAGAGGGCGGTCTCGGCCTCGGCCAGTCGCTGCTCGGCGGTGTCCGGGTCGAGCAGGTGCACGGCGCGGATGGCGCTGGACGATGCCCGGATGGTGGTGCGGCAGGCGGCCAGACCGGCCTCCCGAGCGCTGTTGGCGGCGTCGAGCCGCGCTACGACGCCGTCGACGTGGTGGTGGAGGGCGCTCGGCTGGACCGTGCTCAGGCGGCCTTCGACCAGGCGTACCGCATCGCCCGCTGCTCCTCGGCCCGGCGCAGCTGCACCAGCAGGTACACATAGAAGACGAGCAGCGCGTCGATCAGCAGATGCACAGCGATCAGGGCGCTGACGCGCAAGCCGAAGCCGGCGAGTGCGGTCACGGCGGCGGCGGCAAGCAAGCCGAACAGGACGTTCTGGCGGCGGCGGCGCACCTCGGCCCGTCCGGAGCGCACGGAGTAGCCGATCGGCGCCGGGCGCCGCGTCGGGACCCGCCCGGCTCGAGTCGCCGCCTGGCCGCGAGCGGCCGGGTACGGGCGATGGTCGTCGTAGTCGTCGTAGTAGGCGGCCGCCGGCCCTCGGCCCCGGTCAGCCGCCCGCCGCTCGGCGGCATGCATCGAAACCACGGACCGCTGCAACGCTCGCGCCGCCCGGGGATCGGGGCCGGTGCGGGAGAGGGTGGCAAGCTGCTGGCGGAAGCTCCCGACGGAAGTGGACGGCCGACCTTCCGATCGCGACCGCAGCAGCGGGGGTACGAGGACCAGCACCCACATCGCAGCGAGAATGACAACGACCAACGGCGTCACTCCTGCCTGCCCTTCTCCTTCTCGGGACGGTAGCCGTCTCGCCGCCTCATCTGGTGGATGCTCGGGGAGCCCCTCACACGGCCCGCACCACGGCGAGTGCCGTCGAGCCCCCGTTGGCCCGCGACGTTACGGTTCTACTACGGCGCGACCGGGACGAGCAACGAGCGTCGCGCAAAATCTGGCGTTGGCGAGGCATTTTGCGCGCGCTATGCGTTCGCAGCACGCCGGTACGTGCCGGAACGGCCGCCCGTCTTCTCCCACAGGCACAGGTCTCCGATGACCATGGCCCGGTCGGCCGACTTGCACATGTCGTAGATCGTGAGGGCGGCGATGGAGCAGGCGTGCAGCGCCTCCATCTCGACGCCGGTGCGATCGACCGTCTCCACCGAAGCCTCGACGGCTACGAAGTCGTCACCGATCTCGAAGTTCACCATCACCGAGCCCACCAGGAGCGGGTGGCACAGCGGGATGGTGTCAGCGGTGCGCTTGGCCGCCTGGATGCCGGCGACGCGCGCCACGGCCAGCACGTCGCCCTTGGTGACCTCACGGTTGGCGATGGCCACGGTGGTCTCCGGGCGCATGAACACCTTGCACCGCGCCGTGGCCCGCCGGTGAGTGGGCTCCTTCGGTGTCACGTCGACCATCCGAGCGCGACCGAGAGGGTCGAGGTGGGTGAAGGTGTGGTCGGCCACCTCCGGGAGTGTAGTTCTGACCGGCCTCTTCCCTGCCGGGCCCGACATGGACCTGGTGTCGTGTGGTAGCACGAGGCAGCGGGCGCGCTACGACGGATCAGCGGAGGGGTTCACCGATGAGACGGATCGCGCTCGCCATCCTGGTCGTTGCCACGGTCGCCGCCACGTTGGGCCTGGCGGCGGGGCCGGTGTGGGCCTCCAGCCTGCGGTTCGGCGCCATCGACAACCCGAACGGGGCCGGCGTCCTGTTCGTCGACGACAACGGCTACTGCACCGGCGTCCCGTTCGACTCGGGCCAGGCGATCGGCGCGGTGTCGTCGTGCCGGTCGAACCCGTCGCCCCTGCGAGCCGAGATCTACCCGATCCCCATCGGTGGCACCTGGGACCCGTTCAGTTCCCCGGCGGGAGGGTTGGCGGTAGAGGCCAGCAACGGCATGAACGTGGGCAACCTGGCCCTGCCGTCCGCGTCCAGCGGCGCCTTCCAACTGACGGGGCGGATCGCGTCCGGCACGCCCGTCGCCGACGGCCGGATCCACGTCAACTTGTTCCAGTTGCTCGGCAACGGCAATCCGGCGGTCGGGGCCTTCGGCTCGTTCTTCGCCAACCACGGCACGTCCTGGTCGACCGGCTGGGTCTTCGCCGGCTCCTACATCGTCTTCATCGAGGACCGGGCCACGGGCAACAACATCCAGGCGCTGATGGACCTGGCGCCCGGCACCAACATCGACATCGACCTCGACGCCTCGTGCTTCGGGCTCGACACGTGCGCCTACGACGCGGGCGGACCGGCCGCTCCCGGCGGCGGCTTCCATCCGCTCGCGCCCGTCCGTCTCCTCGATACGCGCAACGGCACCGGCATCGCCAACGGGCCCATCGGTCCGGGCGACGGGCGCAACAGCGACCCGAACCCGGACAAGCGGCTCGACACCATCGCCAACCACGAGCTGAAAGTCACGGGCCTCGGCGGCGTGCCGGACATCGGCGTGTCGGCGGTGCTGCTGAACGTCACCGCCGTCGATCCCACCAACGACGGCTTCCTCACGGTGTACCCGAAGCTGCCGCGGGGAGTCGCCAACCCGGCCGACCCGATCCGCGTCTTCAACGAGCAGTCGGCCTATCTCCCGAACTATCCGAACAGCTCCAACTTGAACTTCCTCGCCGGTGACATCGTGCCCAACCTCGTGCTGGCGCGCGTCGGCGCCGGCGGCAAGGTCCGCTTCAACAACTTCGCCGGGTTGACGAACACGGTCGCCGACATCGTCGGCTGGTTCGACAGCGGGCCCGACAACGGCGACGGCTTCGTCGGCATCACGCCCACGCGCATCCTCGACACGCGCGACGGCACGGGCAAGATCGGCGGCCG
>DASXAI010000272.1:0-3421 GCA_036406775.1 Acidimicrobiales bacterium | reverse complement strand
GATCCGTTCGAGCCTCCCGGGCAGGGCTTGCAGAACATGCACGATCGCGTCGGCGCCCTCGGGGGCACGCTCACCATCACGACGAGACCCGGCGCCACTATCACCGGCACGATCCCGATCACCCGACACTGGGAAGCCGCTGGCGAGATCGAAGCGTCTTAGCGACGCGATATCAAGGTGTGGTCGGACGGATGAGCATGCCGGGTTGGCCGAGAAGCGTCGCCGCGGTGCTGGCCAGCGTACTCCCGATGCTGGGGCCGATCGACGGACGGGATCGTTCGCTCCGAGTGTCTTCACAAGCCACGTCGCACCGGTAGTTCCGGAACGCTCGGAGTGGCAGATGACCATCCGGCAAGCGGGCGCAGATGTCTGACGGCTGCGACGGTAAGGCGACCCTGGCCAGCGGGAGAGACGCTATGAGCGAAGGTGTCGTCACAACCAGGACGACGCCTGATCATGTCGGCTGCGAGGGCAGCGGTCACGAGGGCAAGCTCACGATCGGTTCGGCAGTCGCCGTGCGCGCCTTGCCGGTCTCGTGCGACGTTGGGTGCAAACACGGCGCACTCCAAAATGGGCGGCGAGCTAGCTGGCGTGGCCGCGTCAAGGGGAAGGCCGATAGTTGGCGCCGCCGCGATCGGTCGCTGTCCGAAATCATGGGTCACGATCACCCGACGGCGACGTCTCGAGTGGGAATCACTTTGGGAGTCAACGGCATCGGTTTCGACGGACAGGAGCCATCGGCAGGGGCGCGCACCGGATTCAAGCTGGCTCAACGGAGTGCAGGCGACGGGATGGGCGACTGTCGCTACGTTGAGGGCCTCGTCCGGGTTAACCGGGTGGGGGTTCAAGTCCCCCTCCGACACCGCAAAAAGGCCTGGTGGCCGGGGCCGACCGCGCCGGATGCACCTGGGGTCCTTGCCCGGACCGTGGGAGTCTGGGAATCGCAACCGAGATTTGAGCTCGCCGACGCCAACTTCGAGCTCGATCCGACCAGCTTGACCTTCGGCGACGTTCTCGACCGGTGTGGCACGAACACGTCCAGCCCGATCTCGTTCGTCCGGCCGCTGAGGTCGAGTTCACGAATGTGCGCAACTCCGATCGTCGACGGCCGACGCCGGTGCCGTTGGCCGACGTCCAAGCAGTACTGAGGCGCGCTGAGGACGTCCACGGTTTGGCGTTTGCGATTTACCTGCGAATCTCAGCCGCGGCGAGTGGTCGCAGGGGCGACGTGCACGGTCGGCCCTTTCGTGGTCGCCGAGTGGGTCGGGCCTGGGTTTCCATCTGGAGGTGCTCCACCGCCCCGAGCCGGAAGCGGCGTGCGGATTTCCGTATGCACGAGTTCTCCGGCACCCGCGCAAAGGTGGTCACCGGTGAACGGCTGTCGGCTCACCGGCGACCAGCCTGTCGTGGTGTCGTCGCCCGTGGCTCCGAAGACGACGGCGATCGCCCGGCTCGATGCGTGTGAGGAGCCGCCGAATGCCGTCGATCGCCCACGTGCATGGGTTGCCGGTTCCGGCGTGGCGCCGCCCGACGACGGGCGTCGACGCGTGATTGCGACAGTGGTGCCCGTGCCGGCCCGCCGCCGGGCGAGCTGACGGTCACTGTGGCGCCGACGGCCGCAAACAGCTTCTCGGCGGCAGGGCGCTGGGAGGGGGTGGCCAGCGTGACGACCATGCCCGCCGCGCCGGCCCGGCCGGTCCGGCCGGCGCGGTGCACATAGTCCTTGGCGTCGGCGGGCAGGTCGTACTGCACGACGCACGCAACCCCGTCTACGTGGATGCCCCGCGCCGCGACGTCGGTCGCGACGAGAGCTCGCACGCGGCCTTGCCGAAAGGCATCGAGGGCGCGGTCGCGCTGGGCCTGGGTGCGCCCGCCGTGGAGAGGGGCCACGGTCACGCCCACCTGCGCGAGGCGTTTCGCGAGGCGATCGGCGCCGTGGCGCGTCCGGGTGAAGACCATCGCCGACGGCGACGCCATCACCAGCTCGGTGGCGCGCTCTGTGCGCTCGGTTTCGCCGACGAACCAGAGACGATGATCGACGGGCCCCGTCGCGGGCGGGGCGATCTCGTGGTGAGCCGGATCGCGCTGGTAGTCGCGGACGAGCACCCCAACGTCGCCGTCGAGCGTCGCCGAGAAGAGGAGTACTTGACGCTCTGGGTCAGTGGCGTCAACCAGCCGGCGGACCTGGGGCAGGAAGCCGATATCGGCCATGCGATCGGCTTCGTCGACGACGACGAGCTCGACGTCGGCAAGGGTGACGTCGCCCTGGGTGACGAGGTCGGTGAGACGGCCAGGGCAGGCGACGGCGACGTCGACGCCGCGGCGCAGCGCCTTGCGCTGGGGCACGAAGCTCGTCCCGCCATAGAAGGCGTGGATCTTGCGCCCCCGGGCGGCCGCCAGGGGTGCCAGCTCGGCAGTGATCTGGGCGGCCAGCTCGCGGGTGGGTGCCAGCACCAGAGCGCGAGGCCGGCCCGGCCGGGCCTTGCGGACGTGGCTGACGATGGGCAGCCCGAAGGCGAGAGTCTTGCCGGACCCAGTGGGGGCGCAGGCGGTCACGTCACGGCCGGCGAGGGCGTCGGGCAGCGTGGCTGCCTGGATTGGGAAGGGCTCGATGACGCCGCGGCCGGCGAGGACCGCGACGAGATCAGTGGCGACGCCGAGCGTCGCGAAGGTGGGGTGCACGAAGGCTCCTAGTTCGGGCGCAGACGAGAGAGGCGGCCCGTCGGAGCAAGGTCGCGACGCCCAGGGGCGCCGCCACCGGCTGGAGCGACCGCGCGTCGCTCGGCCTCAACCGGTGGGTGAAACCATGACTCTAGCGGCGATGCCACGGCCCGGTACGGCAACGACGGAAGAAGACCGAAGTGGCCGGGACCGGGTGCGACCCGGATGCTGCCGGGCGCTTCGTCGAGCACACGCCGGGGCGGGCCCACCTGCTGCACAGCGAGCTGACAGCGGCGGCGACGCGGCTACCGGCGGTCGGCGCTCCGACCCCTGCGGCCGGGACGCCGGCTGCGCCCACTGACGAGTTCGTGTGTCCCTCACCACTCCGCATCTGGTGCTCTCGACCACGCGCACGAGCTGGCGGCACGGATCGTTCGCGGCCTCGGCGAGATCCGCACCCTGAAGGGCCAGCCGGGCAACCTGGTCTGCGTCGTTGCCAGCCGGGCATCAGGGTTCTCGTACGCGTGTATGTAGGTGTGTCTCAGTGGCGAGTGTCCGCGGCCGACGGGTTCGGTTGGTGTTGACCGCTGTTCGTGGGTCGCTGGTCGGCGAGCGCCGGGGCTGCGTCCGCTGTTTCGCCGGCGAGGTCGTGGGGGGGCGAGGGAGTCGACGAGGTGGCGGAGGCCGTATTCGAACTGCTCGGGCGAGGCGGTCGTGATCAGCGTCGGCCGTAGGGCGTGCAGGCGCCGATATGTCGCGG
>DASXAI010000271.1:0-2801 GCA_036406775.1 Acidimicrobiales bacterium | reverse complement strand
GCCGTTCCGGTTCGCCTCGCCGTTGCCGCCGCCCGCGGCCCAGGCCCGCCCGAGCCCGGCCACCGGGGAACGCCTCGTCGTGCGCGAGATCAGCAGGAGGTTCGGCGGCGTGCACGCCCTCAACGAGGTCAGCCTCGTCGTGGAGCCGGGCACCGTGCACGCCCTCGTCGGCCCCAACGGCTCGGGCAAGACGACGCTCCTCAACGTCATCTGCGGCTACTACCGTCCCCACGGCGGCGAGGTGTGGCTGGGCGACCGCCGGCTCGACGGCCACCACGTGTCGCAGATCACGGGCATGGGCGTGGGCCGCACGTTCCAGACGCCGAAGCTCTCGCAGTACGACACCGTGCTGGCCAACGTGCTCGTCGGTGCCGACCGCACCTCGGCGGGCTGGCGGGGCTCGTCGGTGCTGCGCCTGCCCCGCGCCCGGACGGCCGACCGCGACGCCGTGCGCCGGGCCCTCGTGGCTCTGGGCAAGGTCGGGCTCGAGGACGAGGCGTCCCACATGGCCACCGAGCTCTCCCACGGCACGCAGCGGCTCGTCGAGATCGCCCGTGCCGTCGCCCTCGAGCCGTCGTTGCTGCTCCTCGACGAGCCGGCCGCCGGCCTGTCGGTCGCCGAGGCCGACGTGCTGACCCGGGCCGTCCGATCGCTCGCCCAGTCGGGCCTGAGTGTCCTGCTGGTCGAGCACAACCTGCCCGTTGTCTTCGACGTCGCCGACGACGTCACCGTCCTCGATGAGGGCATCGTGCTGGCGGCGGGCAAGCCGGCCGAAGTGAGCACCAACCCCGAGGTCATCCGGGTGTACCTCGGCACGCGGCGACCGACGCGGCAGGCGGCCGAGGTCCTGATGGCGGAGGCCGTCGATGAGCACTGACGAGCGGGGCCTCCATGTCACCAACCTGAGCGCCGGTTACGGGCGCGTGCCCGTGGTGTTCGACGTCAGTTTCTCCGTGGCGCCCGGCGAGATGGTGGCCCTCGTGGGTCGCAACGGCGCCGGGAAGACCACGAGCCTCGCCGCCGTCGCCGGCCTGCGGTACGGGCCCGTGGGCGGGCGCGTGTCGCTCGACGGCCAGGACCTGAGCGGGGCGTCGTCCGACAGCATCGTCCGGGCCGGGCTGAAGCTCGTGCCCGAGGGCCGTCGCCTGTTCCGGGACATGAGCGTCTACGAGAACCTGCGCCTCGGCGCGTTCCTCCGCCGGCGCGAGGGCCGGCGCGCCGTCGACGCCGACATCAGCCGGGTCTACGACCTCTTCCCCGCCCTGGCCGTCGCTCGCGCCAAGACGGTGTCGTCGCTGAGCGGCGGACAGCAGCAGATGGTCGCCGTGGGCCAGGCCCTCATGACGTCGCCCCGCTTCCTCGCGCTCGACGAGCCGACGGCCGGATTGGCGCCGACGCTCATCGACACGATGTACGAGTCGTTCACGGCGCTGGCCGGCGAGGGCATCGGCCTCCTGATCGTGGACCAGAACATCGAGCGGGTGCTGGAGAGCACTCGCCGGTACTACGTGGTCGACGGCGGCCGGGTGGTGCTCGACGGGCCGTGCCACGCCGGCGCCATGGAACAAGTGGTCAAGATCGTGCTCGGCAGCGAACGTCAGCGCGAGGAGACGCTCGACCGCCTGTAGGCGGGAGGGGAAGGTTCATGTCGTTCTTCGCCCTGCGCTTCGATCTCCGCAACCCGGCCTTCGCCGGGGTGTCGATGACCGACCGGTACCAGGCCGCCCTCGACATGTCGGAGTGGGCCGACCGCCTCGGCTTCGTCGCCATCACGCTGTCCGAGCACCACGGCGTCGACGACGGCTACCTGCCGAGCCCGCTCACGATGGCGGCGGCCATCGCCGCCCGCACCAAGACGGCCCGCATCAACTTGTCGGCCGTGGTTGGTCCGTTCTACGACCCGTTGCGTCTGGCCGAGGACCTCGCCGTCGTCGACCGCATCAGCGGCGGCCGCCTCGATGTGGCCATCGCCAGCGGCTACGTCGCCAGCGAGTTCGCCATGTTCGGCCGGCAGCTCTCCGACCGTCCGGCGGTGGCCGAAGAGCTCGTCACCACCTTGCAAGCGGCGTGGACCGGCGAACCGTTCACCTTCCGGGGCCGCACGGTGCAGGTGACGCCCACGCCGCACCAGCCCGGCGGCCCATCGATCTCGCTCGGCGGCAGCAGCCGGCCGGCGGCGCGTCGGGCCGCCCGTCTCGGGTGCGGCTTCTCGCCCTCGTCGGCGGCGGTGTGGGAGTTCTACCGCGACGAGGTCGTGGCCCTCGGCCGGCCTGACCCCGGCCCGCACCCGGGCGGCGACACGAGCTTCTTCCACCTCGCCACCGACGTCGAGAAGGGATGGGACGCGGTGGCGCCCTACGCCCTGCACGAAGCGACGTCGTACGGCAAGTGGATGGAAGACGCCGGCGTAGGTGCCATCGGCGGCTGGGACGCACCTCCCGCCGACACCGACGCGCTGCGCGCCACGGGCCAGTACCGGGTCCTCACGCCCGACGACCTGGTCGCCGAGCTGAAGGTCGGCGGCCCGTTCTCCTTCGCTCTGTTCCACCCGATGATGGGCGGCATCCCGCCCGAGCTCGGCTGGTCGAGCCTCCGCCTGTTCGAGGAGGAGGTCCTGCCCCGTGTTGGTTGACCCGTCTTCGTCGCCGTCCTCCGCTCCGCTTCGGCCGGCTCCTACTCGCTCCGCTCGGCAATCGGTACTCCGGCGGGCCGCCGGCGCACGGCAAAGCCGGACGCCGGCGCTTTCGTCAGCTCACATAAATCGGGTTGATGGGGCTGCCGGTGGCGCCGGTGACCTTGAG
>DASXAI010000270.1:0-10410 GCA_036406775.1 Acidimicrobiales bacterium | reverse complement strand
GGCGATGTAGATGTTGCCGGTGACCTGATCGACATCGAGTCCGGTGGGGGACGAAACGGTCCCGCCGATGGCCAACAGGTCCAGCGTCGTGGCGTCGAGGGCCCGGATCGTCCCGGTGTTCGTCGTCACGTACAGGCGGTTTCGGGCCACGTCGAGCGCGACGCCGAACGCCCCGCCGATGTTCACGCGAGGTCCGGTCGACGGCGCCGCCGACGCCGCCCTCGGCGCCGCGGCCAGCGTCACGGCCGCCAGGGCGGTCGACACGACGGCAACGATCGCTCGGCGACAACTCATCGGTGTTCTCCCTCGCCTTCGTGAACGGAGGGCTTCGCACGCGCCGTCGACGACGCACCGCGTGTGTTCCACCGTTCAACGTGAACTGTTGGATGCCGGCGAGACGAAAACGAGCAGGGGCGAGTCGAACCGTGGTCGCGATCAGGCTGGGAGACGACGCTCCCATGCCCAGCAGAACCGATGACGCGCCGCCGCCCCGCCCGCAACTTGGCTCCCCTCCGCCTGTGTATTCCGCCCGTGGCGGACGGTATCAACCACGGTGCACCGCAGTCAAACTCGGATCGATTCGCGCCGGGCGGCCGGTCCTCATAGAGCCAATCCGATCGATCTGGTGCACACGATTCGTGAGTTCGCGGGCGCGCACCGAGGTTACGGCGAGCGCGAGAGACGGCGTGTCAAGCGGTCAGGTGCCACCCGTAGACATCGCGAGCCTTGACCGCCGTGAGGAGCTTGACGTTGACTCAGAGCCAGCCGGCAGGCCCGCCGGTCCGCCAAAAGGAGGGCGCGGTGCACGTCGTCGAGCTGTGGCGCCATCCGGTGAAGTCGCTGCAGGGCGAGCGGTTGGACGAGGCGCGGGTGGAGGACTCTGGCGTGTCGGGTGATCGGCGGTGGGGCATCGTCGATGGCGAGACGGGCAAGGTGTTGACGGCACGGCGCGAGCCGTCGTTGTTGCTCGCCACCTCTCGGCTGACCGACACGGGGATCGAGATCCGGCTCCCGGATGGGACCGTGCTCATGGCGCCCAGCGTCGACACCAATGACGCCCTGTCGCGATGGATCGGGCGCCCGGTCGAGCTCGTCCCCGCCGACTCGGTCGAGGCGGGGGTGGGCGAGTTCTTCGAGGACGCGACCGATGACACCAGCCCGATCGTGTCGTGGAAGATGCCGCCGGGGCGGTTCGTCGACGCGTTTGCGCTGCTCATCGTCACGACCGCGAGCCTGCGGCAGGGACGAGTCCTGCATCCCGAGGGAGCATGGGAGACACGCCGGTTCCGGCCCAACCTGGTCGTCGAGGTCGATGACGACGGCTGGGTCGAGGACGGGTGGTGCGGCCGCACGGTCCAGGTCGGAACGGCGGCGTTGCGACCGGCGACGCCGTGCGTGCGGTGCACGATGGTGACCAGGCCGCAACCCGGCCTCGATCGCGATCTCGACGTCTTCAGGGCGCTGGCGCGCCACCACGGCGCGACCTTCGGCGTTTGGAGCGCCGTGCAGACGCCGGGTGTCGTGCGCGTCGGTGACACCGTGACGCTGACGGACTGATGACGTCGCCCGAAAGTCTCGGACCTTCTAACTAGGCGACGGCTTGGTCGAAGATCTCGAGTGCCTTCTGGTACGACCGATCGGCGGCCGCATCGTGGTACGCGCCGCCGGGGACGGCGAAGCCATGGTCGGCGCCGTCGTGGATCTCGGCGAGGCCGCGGCCGTCGCTCATGGCGTTGGTCGCGTTGATGAAGTCATCGTTGTCGGCGGCGGACTGCATCTTGTCCTCGGCGCCGAAGCCGACGTACAGATAACCGCTGTAGGACGGCACCCCGAGGTGGGGAGAGTCGGCGTCGGCGGTCGTGCAGAACGACGGGTGGAGGGCGACCCCGGCCGTGAACACATCAGGATGGTTCGCGATCGTGCGCAGCACCGACCGGGCGCCGATGCAGAACCCGATGGCGCCCATGGGAGCGGCTCGGGCCGCCGACTGGGTGTCGAGTGACGTCAGGAGTGCCTTGAGATCGCTCTCGACAAGGTCGTCGGTCGTCTCCATGAGGATGCTGAACATGCGCGTGCGCAGCGCGTCGCCTTCTGGTGTGCCCGAGCGCATGATGGCGGGATCGAACGTCAGCCAGGCACCTTCGCGGTGATAGCGGTCGGGCGACACGACGTAGTAGCCCGCGTCGGCGAGCCGCTGCATGGACTCCTTCGAGCCCGCGTCAAGGCCAGGACCGTGATGGAAGTACACGATCACTGGGAACGGCCCGTCGCCTTCCGGACGGCGGACGTAGGCGCCCATCGCGCCGTCGGGAGCCGGGATGGAAAGCATCTCTTCGGGCATCGAACCCCCCATGTCAAGAGTCATCGAGCTACGACGCGCAAGTCTGGACGCCCGGCACCACCCGTGTCGAACGACGACGGTCGCCGCAGCGCGCGGCGGCGCTGACACGGCTAGGCGGGGCGGGACGCGCCCGACAGCGAGACGACGACGTCGCCCGGCTGCACACGCTCGTACGCCGGATCGTCAAAGGCGATGACCTCTGCGCCGCGCACGATGGCGATCGGCAGGCCGACGCCTCGACTTCGGTCGGGCGGACCGCCGACTTCGTCAGCGTCCACCATCCGCTCGGCCAGGTCCAGGCCGGTGCCGGGCTCGCCTCGGCGAGTCGTGCGGCGCCGGTTGGCACGAGAAGGCGTGGTAACTACAATAATTGCATGATGCAGCGAATCCGCGATGACGTCGAGAAGGCGGACGACATCGAGGACGTCGTCGAGAGCGTCTTGCGGGCGTCGAGGGCGCTGGTGGCGGTGGCGGCGCGCTCCATCGCCCGTGTGGATGCCGCCGTCACGTTGCCGCAGTACCGGACGCTCGTCGTGCTGGCGGCGCGCGGGCCGCTCAACGTCCGGTCGCTGGCTCGTGAGCTCGACGTCCATCCGTCGACGGCGACGCGGATGTGTGACCGGCTGGTCGAACGGCGCCTGATCGGCCGGGAGACGTCTCGCACCAGCCGCCGCGAGGTGACGGTGTGGCTGATGCCCGCGGGCCGCCAGCTCCTGACGAAGGTCACGTCCGTCCGCAAGCGCGACATCAGGAGGAACGTGGCCAAGGTGCCAGCGCCGTTGCGAGACGCCATGATCGGCGCCCTGCAGTCGTTCAGCGACGCCGCCGGTGAGGTTCCCGACCAGGCGTGGGCGGCGGGTTGGGAGGGCGTGTGATCCTCGCCCATCCAAGCCTCCGCGGCCTCGTGGCCCGTCGCCACGACGAGTTGCGGGCCCTCGCCGCCCGATCGGCGCAAGTCGTGCTGGCGGCGGCCGTGGTGGGCGCCGTGACGGGCCTCGGCGTGGCGGGGATCGAACGAGCCGTGGTCGACGGCGGGCTCGCCGCCGTGCGGGCGGCACCGTGGTGGGTCATGGCGGCTGCTCCCTGCCTGGGCCTCGTCGTCGCCGCCGTCCTCCTCCGGAAGGTCGGCGACGGCGTGTCGCCGGCGACCTCCGACGAGTACTTGCGCGCGTTCCACGACCCCAGCGTGCGGTTGACGTGGCGGGCGCTCGTCGCCCGGATCTCGGCGTCGGTGGCGACGCTCGGCTTGGGTGGCGCGATGGGCCTGGAGGGACCGTCGCTCTACCTCGGTGCCACGTTGGGCGCCAAAGCGCAGCGCCGACTGCCGCGCGTGTTCCAGCGCGCCGACCACCGCGTCTTGATGACAGCCGGCGCAGCGGCGGGCGTGGCCGCCATCTTCAAGGCGCCGGCGACCGGGGCCATCTTCGCCCTCGAGGTCCCGTACCAAGACGACCTGGCCCGGCGCATGCTGCTGCCGGCGCTGGTCGGATCGGCGGTCAGCTACTTGACCTTCGTCGCGGTGAACGGCACCCAGCCGCTGTTCCCGATCGTGGGAAACCCGAGCTTCGACTTCCGGGACCTGGCCGGTGCGGCCATCCTCGGCATCGTGGCCGGGATCGCCGCCCGCATCTTCGCTTTCCTGTTGCGCCAGGGAAAGCTCCTGAGCCGCTTCGGAGTCCGTGTGAGGGTCCTCCGTGCAGGCGCCGTGCTCGCCGGCATCTTCGTCGTTGGGTGGGCCCTGACGGGCGAGAGCCTCACGATCGGCCCCGGCTACGACGCCATCGGTTGGGCTCTCGACCCCCACCACGCCACGTGGCTCGTCTTCGTCGTGCTGGGCCTTCGGTGCGCGGCCACCGTTGCGACCGTCGCGGGTGGTGGTGCCGGGGGGCTGTTCATCCCGCTCGTGGTGGGCGGTGCACTCCTGGGCCGGGCCGTCGGAGGCGCGGTGCACGCCCTCGACACGAGTCTGTTCGTCGTCGTCGGTGTCTCCGCGTTCCTCGGGGCTGGCTACCGGGTACCCCTCGCCGCCGTGATGTTCGTGGCCGAGGCGACGGGCCGGCCGGGATTCGTCGTGCCCGGCCTCTTGGCGGCGGTGGCCGCCGAACTCGTGATGGGGCGATCTTCTGTGACTCCGTACCAGAAGACCACCGAGTCGGACGCACCGGCCGTGTAACAACGAGGCGGCCGCAACAGACGGCACCTTGTGCTCGTGCCGCGCCATCTCCGCGCGCTCATCGACGACCAGGGTGGGTTCACGCTGGACCCCAGGTCCGGTACGGCGATCCGCCGTGGCGTGTCTGTGTGTCTGGATCCCGACCTGTCGATGTCGTTCGCGCGAAGCGCGTGGCGCGACGACTCGATCGGCGACTGGCTCGCCGTGCGGTCCGGCTCGCTGGCCCAGAATCACCGGTTCCTCGGCGGGTGGTTCGATCGTCGCACCGATCGGGTGTGGCTCGACGTCGTGCGCGTCCTACCCGGGCTGGCTCGTCCGGTTGCGGTCGCGCTCGCCCGGCGACGCGGTCAGCACTGCGTGTACGACCTCGGCCGGCGACAGCTCCTGTTGACGGGCGGTGGGGCATGACGATCGCCCCTCCGAAACGGATCGAGCAGTGGCGGGATCGGCAGATGAAGGACCCGCGCCATGGCGACCGCACAGCGGCCTGGCTCGGCCTCGTCCTCGGCATCAGCTTCACGATCTGCTTCGCCACCGGCCTGCTCTCTCACCTCATCCAGCATCCGCCGTCCTGGTTCGTGTGGTTTCCTCGGCCCGCTGGTCTGTACCGGGTCACCCAAGGTCTGCACGTCGCAACGGGCTTGGCCGCCATTCCCGTCCTGTTCGCCAAGCTGTGGTCCGTCTATCCCCGCCTCCTGCAGACACCGGTCGTGCGGAACCTGCCCCACGCCCTCGAGCGGCTGAGCCTGGTGCCTCTGGTCGGAGGTGCGCTGTTCATGCTGGTCAGCGGCGTCGCCAACATCGACCTCTGGTATCCGTGGTCGTTCTTCTTCCCCGCCGCGCACTTCTGGGCGGCGTGGATCACGATGGGCGCCCTCATCGTGCACATCGGCGCCAAACTCGCGGTGACGCGCCAAGCGTTGCGAGCGCCGCCCCGCCCGCTCGACGCGACGGCACGGACGGGCACGACCGATCGGCGGCACTTCCTGGCCTGGGTGGGCGCCGCCTCAGCCACCCTCACCGTCGTCACCATCGGCCAGACCGTCTACCCGCTGCGTCACCTCGCTCTGCTGGCCCCGCGGCGGCCGGACCGTGGGGTGCAGGGCTTCCCCGTGAACCAAACGGCGACCGAGGCGGGCGTCGGCGCCATCGACGCCGCCGCCTACCGCCTACGTGTCGACGGCGCGGTCTCGACGCCCCTCGAACTGACGCTCGACGACCTTGGCCGGCTCCCGATGCGCACCGCCACGTTGCCCATCGCGTGCGTCGAAGGGTGGAGTGCAACACGCCAGTGGACCGGCGTGCCGCTGCGCGATCTGGTCGCCATGGCCGGTGCGAGCAGCGACCGGTCGGCCACCGTCGTGTCGGCCGAGGCTCGGGGCCGCTACCGGACCTCCCCTGTCAACCGTGGCCAGCTGGCCGACCGCGACACGATCCTGGCGCTGCTGGTCGACGGCGAGCCGTTGGCGCCCGACCACGGCTTCCCGGTGCGGCTCATCGGTCCGAACCGGCCCGGCGTCCAGCAGACGAAGTGGGTGACGGAAGTGATCGTGGCATGAACGCCCGCCACGAGCGTCCCGGCAAGGCCTTTTGGATCGGCCTCGCGACCGGTTGGGCCGTCATGGCGTTCGGCGTCGCCGGCCTCATCGCCAACCGCGCCGACACGAAGCCGTTCGAGGTGGCGTACCGGTTCCTGGAGCTCGCCCTGCTCCACGACGCCGTCGTGGCGCCACTGGCGTTCGCCGCGGGCGCGGTCGCGACGCATTGGCTGCCTCCGATCGGGCGAGGCCCTGTACGCGGTGCGCTGGCCCTATCGGCGATCGTCGTTGTCTTCGCCTTGCCGCTCGTGCAGCGCCTCGGTGCCCGGCAGAACTCCTCGGTCCTTCCACTGGCCTACGGGCCGAACCTTGCCATCGTGCTCGGCGCGATCTGGCTGGCCACGGCCGGGATCGTCGCTCGCCGTGTCGTCAGGAGGCGACAACAGCGGTGGCGGCTCGCTCGGCCCGAGCTGTCGCCAGAGCCAGGCGCGTGACGGTGCGGGCAAAGCGGCTGTCGGGCACGGTGGCAGCCACGGCGACGGCGTCGGCGAAGGTATCGACGTCGCGGAGGCGGGGCAGCAATTCGACGCGGTAGCCCCGCTCGTGCAGCCGGCGGAGCTGGGCATGGGCGGTGCCGGCTGTGCTCATCGGAACGCCCAGGAACACGGCGGGGTCTGGCCGTCGTAGCCCGACGAGCCAGTAGCCGCCGTCGTCGGCGGGCCCGAGGACGGCGTCGACGTCGCCGGTGGTCAGCGTGCGCTGGGCCTCGACGAGGAGCTGTTCGGACACCTGCGGTGTGTCCATCCCGATGAGCACGGCCGGACCGCCAACATCAGTGAAGGCCGCGGCCAATCGCTCGTCGAGGCCGTCGCCGCGCTGAGCCATCACGTCGAAGCCGGCGGGCAACCACGGGCCGATGGGCCCGTCGAGCACCACGACACGCCGGCGCGCCGGCGTGGCGGCGACCGTGGCGAGCGTGTCGTGGAGTGCCGCCGCGGCCAGCACGGCCGCCTGCTCCGGTGTGCACGGCGGGGAACAGCGCGTCTTGGAACGGCCCGCTGCCGGCGCTTTGGCCAACACGACGACCGCACAACCTGGCCTCACGAGGCGAGCACCGCCGCCATGTCGTGAACCGCACCCCACGTTCCTCGGATCGTCCCGGTGATCTTCGAACGTCCGACCCGGGGGGCGTAGTCGGCCGTCGTTTCTCGAATCCGCCAGCCCGCGGCGGCCGCTCGGAGCACCATCTCGAGCGGCCAGCCCGAGCGCCGGTCGGCGAGGCCGAGGTCGAGCAGGGCCGTGCGACGGGCCGCTCGCATCGGGCCGAGGTCGTGCAGGCGAAGACCGGTGCGGCGGTGCAACTCGAAGGCCAGACAGCGGTTGGCCACGCGGGCGTGGACCGGCCACGCGCCACGACGGGCGCGTCGCGCCGCCAGCACCAGGTCGGCCTGGCGATCGGCGACGGGCTCCGCCACACGCGGCAACTGGGCCGGGTCCAGCGAACCGTCGGCATCGAGGAAGCAGACGATGTCAGTGGTGGCGGCGCACAGCCCGGCGAAGCAAGCGGCGCCGAAACCGCGCCGCGGTTCCCACACGACCGTCGCACCCAAGTCGGCGGCGACGGTCGCGGTGGCGTCCGTCGAGCCGTTGTCGACGACGATGGCCCGGTAGCCGTCAGGAAGGCGTGCCAGGACGAATGGCAGGGCAGCCACTTCGTCCAGTGCCGGCAGGATGACGTCGATCATGATGTAACGCCCCGGCGACTGGGTCGGACGATGTAGCGATGTTGCGTCTGCGGGACGAGCCGATCGTCGGTCGCGCCGCGCTCGGCGACCGGGCGCGCCGTCGCGCATGGGCTGCACTCGGAGTCGTGGGTCTGGGCTTCGCGGTGGTGGCGCTCTGGGGCGTCGCGCTCGAGGCCCGCGGGGACAACCTGCATCTCGGCTTCGTGCCCTTCTACGGCGCGGCCCGATGGGAGGCGACGTGGTCCATCGTTGTTCCCGTCGCCTTGGCCGCCGTGATCGTTACACAGGGTCCTCGTCTCGCCGCCCGGCTGCGATGGTCAACGCTGCTGGCGACGAGTTGGATCATCACCGCCGCCTGGTCCGTCGCGCTTGCCGCTACCGCGGGCTGGCGTGCGGTCAGCGCGCCGGTCGTATCCCCGTACGACTACCGGGCTGTCCTGCCGGCGGCTCGCGACCTGGGCCTCGGCGCCTTCCTGCGTACCTACGTCGATCGGTTGGGGGAGTACTCCGTACACGTCCAAGGTCATCCCCCTGGGATGGTGAGCCTCCTGTGGGTGCTCGACGCCGTCGGCCTCCGCGGTCCGGGCTGGGAGGCCGCCGTCATCATCGGCGTCGGCGCCGCTACCCCCGCGGCCGTCCTCGTCACGGTCCGGATCGTCGCCGGCGAGCACGCCGCTCGCGTCTTTGCTCCGTTCCTCGTGCTCGCCCCGTGGACCTTGTTCGTGGCGACGATCGGAGACGCCGTCTTCGCGACGATGGCGGCGACGACGGTCGCGCTCCTGGCGGTGGCCGCGACGCGCCGGAGTCCGGCGGCGGTGGCGTGGGCCGGCGGCGCCGGCGCCCTCGGTGCGCTCACGCTGCACTTCACGTACGGCCTCGTGCCCCTGCTCGTCCTGCTGGCTGGCGCCGTCCTTGTCGTCCGCCGTCGGGCGGCCCTCGTCGCGCCGGCGGTGCTGGGGGCATCGATTGTGACGGCGGGCTGGCTCGCCGCCGGCTTCTGGTGGTGGGACGGCTTCAACGCGACCCGCCACTGGCACGACGTCGGCGCCTCCCCGGACCGTCCCTACCTCTACTTCTTCGTCGCCGACCTGATCGTCCTCGCCGTCATGCTGGGCCCAGCCGTGATCGCCGCCCTCACGCTCCGCCTCGACCGTCGCCTCGCGGTCCTCGTCCTGCCGGCGGTCGTGGCCGTGCTCGTGGCCGATTTCTCGGGACTGTCGAAGGGAGAGGTCGAACGGATCTGGCTCCCGTTCATGCCATGGATCAGCGTCGCGGTGATCGGCCTCGTCCGGCGGTGGCCCCGCCAGGCGTCGCGCTGGCTCGCCGCCCAGGCCGGCCTGGCGATCGTGCTCCAGGCGACGATCGCGTGGCCGTGGTGATGCCGATGCGGGTGGTCGTGACCGGGGGCGCCGGTTTCATCGGGTCCCACGTCGTCGAGCAGCTCGTGGCCGGCGGCCATGACGTCGTCGTCTTGGACTCGCTCGATCCGGCTGCCCATTCCCGACCACCGATGCTCTGCGAAGGAGTCGACTATCGATGGGCGGACGCGACCGATGCTCGGGTCTGGCTCGACGTCCTCGACGGCGCTGACGCCGTGTGCCACCAGGCCGCCAAGGTCGGTCTCGGCGTCGACTTCTCCGACGTGTGCGACTACGTCCACGCCAACGACGTCGGCACTGCGGCCCTCCTGTGGGCCATGCACCAGGTCGGCTTCACCGGACGGCTCGTGCTCGCCAGCAGCATGGTGGTCTACGGCGAAGGCGCCTACCGCTGTGGCCGCCACGGTCCGCTTCGTCCCGGTCCGCGCCAGCGCGCCGATCTCGACCGCGGCCGGTTCGAACCGCGCTGCCCCCGCTGTGGTGACGAGCTCGAGCCCGTCGTCGTGCCCGAAGACGCCCCGCTCGACCCCCGCAACGTCTATGCCGCCACGAAGGTCCACCAGGAGCATCTCGTCACCGCCTTTGCCCGGGAACACGGCGTCCCGGCGACGATGCTCCGGTACCACAACGTCTACGGGCCGCGCATGCCCCGCGACACGCCGTACGCCGGTGTCGCCAGCATCTTCCGCAGCGCTCTCGCCGCCGGTCGTGCGGCGCAGGTCTTCGAAGATGGTGGCCAACGCCGTGACTTCGTGCACGTCTCCGATGTCGCCCGAGCCAACCTTCTCGCCCTCACCGCAGCGACCCCCTACGACGGCGCCCTCAACGTCGCCAGCGGTCACCCGATCACCATTTTCGAGATGGCGCAGGTGGTCGCATCCGCGCGCTCCGGACCTCGCCCGGAAGTGGTCGGAAGGTACCGGCTGGGCGACGTCCGCCACATCGTGGCCGATCCGTCGCGAGCCGGCGCGGCCATCGGCTTCAGGGCGCACGTTCTGCCGGCCGAGGGTCTACGGCGCTTCGCCGACGATCCGTTGCGAGCGTGAGGACGGTCAGTCGTGGGGTGGATGGAGATCGCGGAAGGCCGTCATCAGTGTGTCGAGCACGTCATCGGGAACGTCGTCGTCGAGTTGGAGTTCGCCGGTGATCCGGATGGTCATCCTCATCTGCTCCAGGTATTCGCGGCAGTGCGGGCAGCCGGCGAGATGGCGATCGATGGCCTTTCTCGTCCGTC
>DASXAI010000269.1:0-2435 GCA_036406775.1 Acidimicrobiales bacterium | reverse complement strand
GACCACCACGACGTCGAGGTGGCTGAGGCGTGGGTCGACGAGATCATCCGTGACTTCTCCGACCGAGAGATGCCGCTCGAGGTGCGCCGCCTCGGACGGACCATCAAGCGGTGGCGGGACCAGATCGTGGCCTGGCATCGCTCCCACGTGTCGAACGGACCGACCGAAGCGATCAACAACCTCGTCAAGCGGGTCAAGCGCGTGGCGTTCGGGATGCGACGGTTCCGGAACTACCGCCTCCGCGCCCTGCTCTACGCCGGAAGACCCAACTGGACCCTCCTCGACAGCCTCACCCCACCATGAAATCCGAAGAGCCGGATATCGGGCGCTTCGGATCTGATGGTGGGATGACCTTCGGGTAGGGATCCGTGTTCGCGGTACAGATCCCGGATCGCCACCTCAACCCGATCCTGCGACTGGGCCCGGATGCCACAACCACCACAGCCAACCCGATCAGCGGTCGTCTCGATCGTGACGACGAGCTCCGCCACGGTCTCGCTCACCTCGAGCACCCGGAGCCCGGGCAGTCCCAACAGTGCCTCCGCCAGACCAGTACCGTCGCTCACGCAGGGGTCTCGTCGTCGAAACTGCCTTCAGACAGCCGTGACGATGACGGGACCCCTGCCCCCCGTGGTGAATGGTCAGCTACTCGCCGCTCACCTCAACGCGAAGAGCCTATGATTGATCTCTTGGGTCACGCCGACCGCCGCATGATCGCCAAGCACTACCGCCACCGCGTCGACAAGGTCGTGGGCGCGGCCGCCGACTTCTGGGACGGGCCCGCCGCGGATAGGCCCTGGGACCGTCCGGATGCCGCCGGCTGTTCGCACTCCGGCAGCATTTCGGCTGGCACTGCTGTGGGCGTGACCGGACTCGAACCGGGAACCTCTACCGTGTCGAGGTAGCGCTCTAACCAACTGAGCTACACGCCCGTGAAGGGGTCAGGCTAGCTCATCGGAGCCGGGTCGAGATGTCGTTGGCGACCAAGCGGCCGGCGCGCGTCAGCACGACCCGGTCGCCGCGCTGCTCGACGAGCGACTCGAGCGGAGCCGGGTCGAGCGCTGTCACCGGCACGCCGTCGCGGGTGCGCAGAGCGAGCTGCAGCCCTTCGAGCCGCCGTGTCTCGGCGTCGAGCGTCTCCCCCGCGGCCGTGGCCGGCTCGGCCGCCTGCACGAGGGCGATGTAGCGCTCGGGCGTGCGGACGTTCCACCAGCGCCGGCCGCCCTGGTGCGAGTGGGCGGCACAGCCGAAGCCGAGATAGTCGCCCTGGCGCCAATAGAGAAGGTTGTGCTGGCACTCGTGACCCGGCCGAGCCCAGTTCGAGATCTCGTAGTTGGCCAGCCCTCCCGCCGTCAGCACGTCGTCGGCGACCTCGTACTCGACCGCCTGCGTGTCGTCGTCGGGATGGCGAGCCGGGTCATCGGCCAACGGCGTGCCCGCCTCGACGGTGAGGGCGTAGGCGCTCACATGGGGCGGCTCGAGCGCCATGGTGGCATCGAGTGTGCGCCGCCAGTCGTCGACGCTCTCGCCGGCGGCGCCGTAGATGAGATCGAGGTTGAACGTCGAGAAGCCAACGTCACGGGCGAGAACGACGACCCGGTTCACGTTGGTCGGGTCGTGAGTGCGACCGAGCGCCGCCAGCACGTGCGGCACCATCGACTGGACGCCGAGGCTGAGCCGGTTCACGCCGTGAGACCGATAGGTGTCGAGGAGCTCGGCCGTCACGGTGTCGGGATTGCACTCGACCGTGACCTCAGCGCCCTCGGCACGGGGGATGGCGTCGAGGACGCCCATCAGCGCGCCGCCCGGCACCATCGACGGTGTGCCTCCGCCGAAGAAGACGCTCGTCGCCGCCGGCATTCCGGACGCGACGGCGCGGGCGATGTCGGCGACGACCGCCGTCAGGTACTCGGACGTGAGGTGGTGACGGTCCGTCCACGTGGCGAAGGCGCAGTAGTCACAGCGCCGGGCGCAGAACGGGACGTGGACGTAGACGCCGAACGGCGTGCCGTCAGCGGTTGACGTACCGCAGCCCCAGGTCGTCGAGGCGCCCGGCCACCTGCTCGGGACCGAGGTCGAGGATGCAGGCGAGCGCCTTGAGGTCGTCGTGGCGGATCGTGATGACCCGGCCGTTGAAGTCCTGCCGCTGCACCTGGATCAGACGCAGGTACCGGCTCAGCATGGCGAACTCGCCGCCGTTCATCGTCTCGAGCTTCTCGAGGTCGATGGCGAGCTTCCCGGCGCCCTCGGGCCGCTCGGTGCGCTCGTCGCCGAACACAGGACCGTCGTCCTGCGGCAGCAGCTGGTCGACCGGCACGTGGTAGAAGCGCGCCAGCCGCTGGAGGCGCGGCACCGAGATGGCCCGCTCCCCCCGCTCGTAGGCGCCGAGCACCGACGCCTTGAATTCCTGCTTCGACGCGGCTTCGACTTCCTGC
>DASXAI010000268.1:0-3764 GCA_036406775.1 Acidimicrobiales bacterium | reverse complement strand
GAGCACCTTGGCCGGGTTGAACTTCTGCAGCAGCACGATGTTGTCGCCGCCCACGAGGTGCCCGGCCGCCATGAAGCCGTTGTTGTGGTACAGCGGCGCCGGCACCAGGACGAGCTGGGGTGAGCTGAGCGCGCCGTACGCCTCCACCAGCGTGTTCGACGAGATGCC
Organism: Acidimicrobiales bacterium; assembly: GCA_036406775.1. Classification (GTDB taxonomy): domain Bacteria; phylum Actinomycetota; class Acidimicrobiia; order Acidimicrobiales; family Ilumatobacteraceae; genus DASXAI01. The sequence goes on along the minus strand of DASXAI010000268.1, from coordinate 3,596 downwards.
CGGGTAGTAGACGCCCGGCGCGCGCCGGAGGATCACCTTGGGGCTCCCGGTGGAGCCGGAGCTGAGGATCCCCGACCCGTGGGGCGGCACCACGTCGGGCAGCGGCTCGGTCGACAGGGACGCGCTGTCGACGAGCAGCTCGGTGTCGGTGGGATCGATCAGCACCTTGGCCTGGAGCACGGCCCGGACCCGTTCGAGCTCCCATTCGGGCAGGTCCCACCGGATGGGCACGACGACGGCACCGACCTTCCAACCGGCGAAGGTCGAGATGATGTGCTCGGGCGAGTTCCGCAGCTGGATGCCCAGGTGGTCACCGACCCCGAGGCCCCGCCCGGCCAGGACCCGGGCGAACTGTGTCGACCGGTCATCGAGCTCCCGCCACGTGAGCAGCCGCTCACCGCCATCCTCGGCCACGAATGTGATGGCGACCTGGTCGCCCCGCTCGGCGGCCAGCTGGTGCAGCCGAGTGCCGTTCGGGATGGGTTGTGGTGCGGCCGGGGCGTCCGTCATCGAACGAACGTTAGGTAATTGACCCTGGCCGATCCCATCCCGTTGGCTACCGTGCCGGGGTGATCGCCGCCGACCGCCTCCTGACGTTTGCCGCCGCGGCGTTCGCCCTCATCGTCATCCCCGGGCCGAGCGTGCTGTTCGTCGTCGGCCGGGGGATGGCGCTGGGCCGGCGCGCCGCCCTTGCCACCGCGGTGGGGAACGAGGTCGGGCAGTGCGTACAGATCGTGCTCGTCGCCCTGGGCGCCGGTGCCATCGTCGAGCGGTCCGTCGCCGTCTACACGGCGTTCAAGCTCGTGGGCGCCGCCTACCTCGTGGTGCTCGGTCTGCGGGCGATCCGGCGCCGACGCTCGCTCGCGCACGTGGTCGACGCCGCCCTCGAGCCGCGGGGCGCGTTCCGGATCATGCGCGAGGGCTTCGTGGTCGGCGTGTCGAACCCCAAGTCGCTCGTGTTCTTCGCCGCCATCCTGCCGCAGTTCGTGGACCAATCGCTGGGCCACACCACGGTGCAAATGCTGCTGCTCGGCCTCGTCTTCGTCGCCATCGCGCTCGTGTCCGACAGCGCGTGGGGCATGGCGGCGGGGACGGCGCGGGCGTGGCTCGGCCGCTCACCCCGTCGCCTGGCCGCCATCGGCGGGGCCAGCGGCGCCGTGATGATCGGTCTCGGGCTCGGCCTCGTGTTCACCGGCCGCAAGGACTGATCGGCGGGCCGCCCGCTCCGTCGCCGGTTTCTCGGCGTGGATCGGCTTCTCGGCGTCGTTCGCGTCGGTTTTGAGGCAGAACGACGCCGAGAACGCGCCGGTGCGCTCAGTACGGCCGGCTCAGAGGACGACGTTCACCAGTCGCCCGGGCACGACGATCACCCGCTTCGGGGTCGCTCCGCCCACCAAGGCCGCGATCTTGGCGTCGGCCAGGGCCGCCGCCTCCACCTCGCCGACGGGGGCACCGGTCGGCACCACCACGTGCGAGCGCAGCTTCCCGTTCACCTGCACCGGGTATTCGACCGTGTCCTCCACCAGCAGGGCGGGATCGGCCTCCGGGAACGCCACGTACGTCAGGGTATGGTCGTGACCCAGTCGCGACCACAGCTCCTCGGCGATGTGCGGAGCGAGGGGCGCCACCATCAGCACCAGCGGTTCGGCGATCTCCCGCGGCACCTCGTCGAGGCCGACGAGATGGTTGTTCAACTCGATGAGGCGTGCGATGGCGGTGTTGCACCGCAGGGCGTCCATGTCGGCCCGGACGGCCGCGATGGTGCGGTGCAGCAGGCGGCGTGTGGCGTCATCGGCCGCCGTGTCGGCGACCCGCGGACTCCCGGTCTGCTCGTCGAGCAGATTTCGCCACAACCGCTGCAGGAAGCGGTACATGCCGACGACGGCGCGCGTCTCCCACGGCCGCGACTGCTCCAACGGCCCCATCGACATCTCGTACAGACGCATCGTGTCGGCGCCGTACTCCTCGTAGAGGTCGTCAGGCGTCACCGAGTTCTTCAGGCTCTTGCCCATCTTCCCGTGCTCGCGGTTGACGGCCTGCCCGTTCCACAGGAAGCGGCCCTCGATCAGCCGCACCTCGTCGGCCGGCACGTACATGCCGCGCTCGTCGGTGAAGGCGTCGGCCAGGATGTAGCCCTGGTTGAACAGCCGGTGGAACGGCTCCTCGGAGGAGACGTAGCCCAGGTCGTGCAGCACCTTGTGCCAGAAACGGGCGTACAGCAGGTGCAGCACGGCGTGCTCCACGCCACCCACGTACAGGTCGACGCCCCCCACGTCGCCGGGCTCGTTCGGGCCCATCCAGTAGCGCTCGACCTCGGGATCGACCATGGCGTTCTCGTTGGTGGGATCGAGGTAGCGCAGCTCGTACCAGCACGACCCCGCCCACTGCGGCATCACGTTGGCCTCGCGCACGTAGCGCTTCGGTCCGTGGCCCAGGTCGAGCGTGACGTTCAGCCAGTCGTCGGCCCGGGCCAGCGGCGGCACCGGCTCGGACGTCTCGTCGTCGGGGTCGAAGGTCTGCGGCGAGTAGTCGTCGACGTCGGGGAGCACCACCGGTAGCTGGTCCTCCGGCAGCGCGATGGGCAAGCCGGTCTCGTCGTAGACGATCGGGAACGGCTCGCCCCAATAGCGCTGGCGGGAGAACAGCCAGTCGCGCAGCTTGAAGTTGATGGTGCCTTCGCCGTAGCCGTTGGCGGCCAGCCACTGGATGATGGCGGCCTTGGCGTCGTCGACACCGAGGCCATCGAGGAAGCCGCTGTTGATGGCCGGCCCCTCGCCCACGTAGGCCTCGCCGTCGAAGCCCGCTGGCGGCTCCACCGTGCGCACGATGGGCAGACCGAAGGCGACGGCGAAGTCCCAGTCGCGCTGGTCCTGGCCCGGCACGGCCATGATGGCGCCCGTGCCGTAGCCCATCAGCACGTAGTCGGCGATGTAGATGGGGATGCGCTCGCCGGTGGCCGGGTTGATGCAGTAGGCACCGACGAAGATGCCGGTCTTCTCGCGGCTCTCGACCTGACGCTGGACGTCGGACTCGGCCACGATCTGGCGCCGGTAGGCCGCCACCTCGGCGTGGCCGGGCGCCAGCTGGTCGACGAGCGGGTGCTCCGGGGCCAGCACCATGTACGTGGCGCCGAACACCGTGTCGGGCCTCGTCGTGAAGACGCGCAGCCGCTCGTCGATGCCGTCGATGGGGAAGTCGATGTAGGCGCCGGCCGAGCGGCCGATCCAGTTGCGCTGCATCACCTTGATCGGCTCGGGCCAGTCGAGCCGGTCGAGGTCGTCGATGAGCCGGTCGGCGTAGGCCGTGATGCGCAGCATCCACTGCTGCAAGTTCCGCCGGAACACGGGGAAGTTGCCGATGTCGCTGCGGCCCTCGGGCGTGATCTCCTCGTTGGCCAGCACCGTGCCGAGGCCCGGGCACCAGTTGACGGGTGCGCTGCTGCGGTAGGCCAGCCGGTGACCGTCGACGACCTCACGCCGTTCGACGGCGTTCAGCTCCGTCCACGGGCGGCCGTCGGGGGTGGCCCGCGCGCCCGAGTCGAACTCGGCGATCAGCTCGGCGATCGGCCGGGCCCGCTGGGCGTCGGTGTCGTACCA
>DASXAI010000267.1:0-2727 GCA_036406775.1 Acidimicrobiales bacterium | reverse complement strand
GTTCGGCGGCCGTCGAGACGTGGGTGCGCGACCACATCATCAGCCACATACCAGGGAGCCGACGCGGTGCAGATGAGTGACGTGCTCGGGGCCAAGCTGGTCGACGGTGACGGGGTCGTCGTCGGCGTCGTGTTTGATGTTCGTCTCGTCCAGGACGGCCCGTTCATCGAGGGGTTCGGGAGTGTCCTGCGGGTCGACGTCCTCGTCATCGGGCGCGGCGGCGTGGGCGTCCGCCTCGGCTACGTCCGCGGTGGAGTCCGGGGACCATGGCCGCTGCGGGTGCTGGCGAGCCGGCTCGAGGGCCGGGCGCGGCTCGTGCGGTGGACCGACGTGGAGCGCATCGACGACGGGTACTGGACCCGTCTTTCCCGCGCCGAACTGCCTCGTCTCGACGCCGTGTACCGCGACGGTGGTCGATGACCGACGTGGCGGCGGCCGTCGCCGAACGCCTCGGCGGCCGCAGCGTCGCCTGTGCCGAATCGTGCACGGCCGGGCGCGTGAGCGCCGCCTTCGCCGCCGTCGGCGGCGCATCCGACTGGCTCCGGGGCGGGGTCGTCGCCTATCAGGACCAGGTGAAGCGCCAGTTGCTCGGCGTACGAGCCTCGTCTGTCTTCACGGCCGAAGCCGCCATCGAGATGGCGCGGGGTGTGGCCTCGTTGCTCGGGGCCGACGTCGCGATCGCGACGACGGGCGTGCTCGGTGACCAACCGCACGACGGCACGCCTCCCGGCACCGTCTACATCGCCACGCTCGTCGACGGTTCGGCCGAGGTCACCGAACGCCACTTCGACGGCGACGCCGACGAGCAGTGTGCTGGGGCGGTCGACGCCGCCCTGTGCGTACTCCGGGCGCGCCTCGAGATGACGAATCGTCAGGACGCGGCGCGGACCACCAAGTCGCCGTCGCGCTCTTCCACCTCGTAGCGCGGCTGCGGTGCCGTCGCCGGCCCGTGCACGACGTCGCCGTCCTCGAGGCGGAATTGGCTCTGGTGCCACGGGCACGTGACACAGCCACCGTCGATGCGTCCCTCGTCGAGCGGGCCGCCGCGGTGGGTGCAGCGGGCGTCGATGCCGTGCCACTCGGAGCGCACGCCTCCGTGCGACACCAGGACCTTGTGGCTACCGACCTCGAGCACGCTGGCCCCGCCGGTGAGCGGCCTCGGCGGCGCCGACGGTGTCGTCCAGTCGGATGGCCGTTCGTCGAAGGCGGTCGTGTCGACGCCGGTGCCCGTGCGGTAGACGAGATGGCCGCCGAGGGCGGCGGCCCCGCTGGCGAGCACGGCTCCGAGGCCCGACAGCAGCACGCCGCGCCCGTATCGTCCCTTGCGCCGGGCCCGCCACGACAGCGCGAAGCACGTCGTGGCCGACAGGTTGGCGAGGGCGTGCACGGCGCCGATCCGCTGGGTCTCGCCCACCGTGTCGGCCCAGTCGGCGACGCCGGTCAGCGCCGTCGGCAGGGCGCTGAGGACGCCCGCGCCCACCAGGAACTGGGCGGCCGGCCGAGCCGACCGCGGGCCGAGGAGGTCCACGGCGACGGCGCTCGTCCAGCAGCCGATGGGCACGTCGGTGAGCACCGGGTGCAGCGGATGGCCGAGCCAGGTGCCCGCCAGCACCGTCGACACCGGATGACGATGGGTCACTTGGGACACCGCCGCCGACACCTTGGCGGTGACGCCGTCGAGGGCGTCGGTGCTGTTGATGGCGGCAATGGCACGGTCGAGGAGCCTCATGCCCCTTCCTTGCCCTAGCGGCGGCCTTCGCACACGCGGCCCTGACTGTGGACCACCACTGTGGGTACAGATCTCGTGTGACGACGTTCGGCTTGAAGCTGATGTCCGAGATCCACGGGCCGCGATCGCTCGTCGCCCAGGCGGCGGCGGCGCGGCGCCACGGGTTCTCGTTCGCGTCGATCTCCGACCACTTCCATCCCTGGTTGTCGGAGCACGCCCACAGCCCACTCGCCTGGTCCGTCCTCGGCGCGGTGGCGGCCCAGAGCGACGGCCTCGATCTCGCCACCGGTGTGACCTGCCCCATCGGTCGCTACCACCCTGCCATCGTCGCCCAGGCCGCAGCCACGGTCGGCTGTCTCTCCGACGGCGACTTCACGCTGGCCGTGGGCGCCGGGGAGCGGCTCAACGAGCACGTCACCGGCGCGTTCCCCGGGCCGGCGCAGCGCCACGAGATGCTCGAGGAAGCCATCACGATCATCAAAGCCCTCTGGTCCGGCGAGTGGACCACGATCCGGGGTCGCTACTTGTGCGTCGAGGACGCTCGCCTGTACGACCGTCCGCAGCGACCGCTGCGGCTGGTGGTGGCGGTGAGCGGACCGAGCACCCTGGACCTCGCCCAGCGGGTCGAGGCCGACGGCATCGTGGCGGTCGACCCGGACGCCTCGCTCGTCGACGGCTGGACCGCGCGCGGCGGCGCCGCCGACGAGACGTGGACCGAGGTGCCCTTCGCCTGGGCGCCCGACGACGATGCCGGTCGCCACCTCGCCCACGAGCGCTTCCGCTTCGGCGCCCTCGGTTGGCGCGTCATGAGCGAGTTGCCCACGCCGCAGAGCTTCGACGCCGCCTCGCAGCACATCCGGCCCGAGGACGTCGTCGCCACCGTGCCCTACGGTCCCGACCCGAAGCGGTACATCGACGCGGTCAATGCCTTCGTGGACGCCGGCTTCGAGCGCATCGCCATCGTGCCGGTCGGCGACGACATCGACGGATTCTTCTCC
>DASXAI010000266.1:0-9514 GCA_036406775.1 Acidimicrobiales bacterium | reverse complement strand
CGGCTCGTGCCGACGCGCCGGCCTGTCGGACCGGTACCGTGACCTGCACCATTTTTGATCTATTTGCGCGGCGGGACATCTTGTGAAGATAATCACGTACCGGACCCGTGAACCCCGTCGTGTTATGGAGTCCGTACTGATGCGGGAAGACCACCCGCTGGAAAAGCGAGCGTGCGCGAGCACAGGAGGTGCGGGCGGATGGCCGGCGCTGCGGCGATGCCCGAAGAGGATCTGGTTCGGCTCTATCTGAATGATGTCGGCCGCCATCCGCTTCTCACCAAGGCGGACGAGGGCGTGCTGGGCCGCCTCGTCCAGGCTGGACTGGTCGCCCGGGCCGAGCTGGACTGCACCGAGCCGTCCCGCGCCCGGCGTCGAGAGCTGTTGAAGGTCATCGCCGAGGGTGATGTGGCGACCCAGACCTTCGTGCAGTCGAACCTGCGGCTGGTGGTGTCCATCGCCAAGAAGTACCGGTCGAGCGTCGACCAGATGGACCTGCTCGACCTCATCCAGGAAGGCAACCTCGGCCTGCTCCACGCGGTCGAGAAGTTCGACCCGGACAAGGGCTTCAAGTTCTCCACGTACGCCACGTGGTGGATCCGGCAGGCCATCCAGCGCGGGATCGCCTCCGGCGACCGCACCGTGCGCCTCCCCGTCCACGCCGTCGATCAGGTGAAGCTGGTCAACCGGACCCGCTCGGACCTGGCCACGTCGCTGGGCCGCACGCCCACGGCGGAGGAAGTCGCCGACGCTATCGGCATGCCGGTCGAGAAGGTGCGTGAGACCGGCGACTGGGCCCGCACCCCGATCTCCATCGACGAGCCCATCACCGACGACGGCGACGACCGCCGGGGCGACTTCATCGCCGACGGCGACGCTGTGGACCCGATGGAGGCGGCCGTCTCCGCCGCCGCCAGCGCCGACGTCGACAAGGCCCTCGACGTGCTCGATGACCGGGAGCGGGCCATCCTGCGCATGCGCTACGGGCTCGACGGTCGCGACCCGCTCACCCTCGAGCAGGTCGGCGTGGCCTTCAGCCTCACGCGCGAGCGCATCCGCCAGATCGAGGTGAAGGCGCTGTCGAAGCTGCGCCACCCGAGCCAGGCGGAGCGCTTCATGAGCCTCGCACTGCCGTAACCCTCGCCTGACCGAGCAGGGTCCGGATCCGGGCACTAGCGTCGCGCCACCGTGCTCCAACGCGCCCGTATCGGACGCCGGGTCGGTGCTGGTCTCGTCGTTGCGATGGTGGCCGCGTGGGTTCCGGTGGGCATCGCGCACGCCGACGCGCCCCGTCAGCGCCTGCTCGTCACCTACCGCTCGTTGACCGCCAGCGCCGAGGCCGGCCCGGTCGCGTCCGCCCGCGCCGCGGCCGCCCTGCCCAGCGACGGCTCCGAGGTCGTCCGGTCGTTCGCGACCTTGCCGTCGGTCGCCGTGCTCGCCACCGACGCCGCCGCCGCCCGGTTGGCCGCCTCGCCCGACGTCCTCAGCGTGAAGCCCGATCGCGAGCTACACGCCACCGACGACGCACCCGCCACCGGGGCGTTGGCGCCGGCCGCCTCCAGCTTGTTGCCCGTCACCGGCGCCGGCTGGACCGTGGCCATCGTCGACACCGGTGTCGACACCAATCATCCGTATCTCACCGGGCGCACCAGCGCCGGCTTCGACGGCCTCGGTGACGGCGGCGCCTGCTTCGCCGACGACTGCCCGGGCGGTGGCACGACGGGGTTCGGCGTCGCTGCGGCCCAACCGTGCCCGGCGGGTGGATGCGACCACGGGACCCACGTGGCCGGTATCGCCCTCGGGACCGGTGCCGGCGGACCCGGCGGCGTGGCTCCTGCCGCCGGCCTCTACCCCGTACGGGTCTTCTCGACGACGGCGTCGGGCGGCGCCACGGCCCACGAGTCCGACGTCCTCGCCGCCCTCGACCACGTCATCGTCCAGGCGCCCCACTACCACTTCGCCGCCGTCAACATGAGCCTTGGCGGCGACTTCACGTTCCCGATCCCGTGCTCGGGGCTCGATCCCGACATCGAGGCGGCGATCCAGCACCTCTCGGCGCTCGGGATCGCCGTGACCGTGGCGTCGGGCAACCACTCGAGCGCCGACAGCGTCGCCTTCCCCGCCTGCACCACGGGCGCCATCGCCGTCGGCGCCCTCGACACGGTCGGGCAGGTCGCCAGCTTCTCCGACGCCGCCCCCGGCCTCGCCCTCGTGGCCCCCGGCGCCCGCATCGTGTCGTCGGTGCCCGGGGGCGGCTTCGCCGAGAAGTCCGGCACCTCGATGGCGGCCCCGTTCGTGGCCGGTGCCTTCGCCCTGGCCCGGGAGGCGGCACCCGGCGCCGCCTTGGGCGACCTCTTGAACCTCTTCCGGGCGACGGCCACGCCCGCACCCGATCTCCGCCCCGGCGCCGCCAGCGAGTCCTACCCGGCGCTCAATCTGCTGGCCGCGCTCAGCGCGCTCGGACACACCCCGCCCGGTGTCGAGACCGGTGGCATCCACCTGCACGGCCTGTCGACACCGCAGCGGCTCGTCGACACCCGCATCGGTCTCGGCGGGCCCCGGATCGGTGCCAGCGGCCTCCTCGCCGTCACCATCCCGGGTGTCCCCGCGTCCGGCCCCAACCCGCCGGCGGCGTCGCTCAACGTCACCGCTGTCGACGCTGACGGCCCCGGCTTCCTCACCGTGTTCCCGTGCGGCACCTCGGTGCCCCTCGTCTCGAATGTGAACTACTCCGGCGCCACACCGGTCGCCAACAAGGTCGTGGTGGCGGTCCCGGCCGACTCGCGCGTCTGCGTGTTCTCGATGACGAGTACGGACGTCGTCATCGACTTCGATGGGTGGCTGGAGCCGAACCGGCCGTTCGTGCCGGTGGAGCCGACACGCAAGATCGACACCCGGTCGAGCGGTGTTCGGGTCACCAATGACCTCGCCGTCGCCGTCGCTCCGCCCGGCGCCACCGGGGCCGTGGTCAACCTCACCGTCACCCAGCCCGTCGCCGACGGCTTCGCCACGCTCTATCCGTGCGGCGCGCCGTTACCACTGGCCTCGAATGTGAACTTCCGCGCCGGAGGCACGGTTCCCGGCGCCGCCCTCGTGCCGGTCGACACCGCCGGCCGGGTGTGCGTGCACACGTCCAGTCCGGCCCACGTGATCGTCGATGTGAGCGGCTGGCTCACCACGGGGTTCTCTCCCTCGGGACCCACCCGCAATCTCGACACCCGCAGCGGACCGCCCGTCACCGACGTCAGCATCGTGCCGGTCGGCGGCGCTGGTGCTGACGGCGTCGCCCTCACCCTGACGGCGGCGGAGCCCACGGGGCCGGGGTTCGCCACCGTGTTCCCGTGCGGCCAGGCCCCGCCGTTCGTGTCGAACCTCAACTTCGTCGCCGGCCAGATCGTCGCCAACGCGGTCATCGCGACCCCGGACGCCACGGGCCGGGTCTGCGTGCACACCTCGGTGCCCACCCATCTCGTCGTCGACGTCAGCGGCTTTTTTCGGTAAGCCTTCCGAGCGGAAAGGAAACCTTTCCGCTCGGGTCTCGTGGAATCGGCCTTCGGCCGACCGACCGACAACCTGCCGGTGTCGTCGTCGACGTCAGCGGGTTTTTCGGTAAGTATCTGGCATGGCCGGGCGAGCCTCTGGACCGACGTGAACGAGTTCTGGACCGGTCGGGGGAGCCCGTGGGAGCACGACCCGGGCCCGCCGCTCGACCGGCCGTGGCTGTCGCTGTTCGCCCAGACACCCAACTACCGGGGCCTGGGCCAGGCGGTGCTCGGCAGTGAGCAGTTCCGGTGGCACTTCGGGCCGATGTTCTACCGGGGGCGGCTCACCGACGGCGACGTCAAGGTCCTGATCATCGGGCAGGAGGGCGCCCAGGACGAGTCCTTGGCCCATCGGTCGTTCATCGGCGGCACGGGCAGCCGCATGCAGCACGTCCTGAACCACCTCGGCATCACCCGCTCGTACCTCTTCCTGAACACCTTCGTGTATCCGATCTTCGGCCAGTACAACATCCGGCTGCGCGGCCTGGCCCAGGATTCCGACTCGCCCATCGTCCAGCACCGCCATCAGCTCTGGAACCAGGTTCTCGACCGCAACGACCTCCGGCTCGTCATCGCCGTGGGCACGGCGGCCAAGGACAGCGTCGTCACGTGGATCAGGTCGCGGGGCGGGTCCTGCCCCGGCGGCCTCGACGATCTCACCACCTTCACACCCAAGACAGCGCTCGGCCCGCGCACGAGGGCGATCGGCGTGCTGCACCCCGGCGGAGCCGCCGGGGGAAGCTCGACGGCGATCGTCGCCGACTTCAAGGAGAAGCTCGGCATCATCGAGGGCTGGGCCGACGACGACGCCACGTGGCTGCCTGTGGACCCGGGTGGCACCCGCCAGCCGGCGAGTGCCTACAAGTACACGAGCGACCCGATCCCGTTCCGGGACCTCTCCTTCGGCACGTGCTGGCGCGTCGGGTCGGGGTCGACCTCGAGCAACCGCAAGGACGACCAGCGCTCGATCCAGCTCTTCTCCGACGGCGGCCACTACAACGGCCGCGGCGACAAGATCGACTACGCCTCCGACGCCGACGGGACCCAGGACGGCTACAGCGACGACACCGGCGACCTCCCGTATGAACCGCCTCGCGCTCATCCCGAGGCGCACGACCGCGGGCCGTCGGCGACGCTCGCCCAACTGTTGCAGGGCGGCGCCACCGGGTTGGCGTGGCCCGACTTCACCGCCCGCGGCGTGCGGGCCCACCCGTCGCTGGGATGGGGCCCGATCCACCGCGGCCGGTACGGCGGTGTGTCCGTCCTCGTCCTCGCCGACCAGGAGTCGAGCGACGACCTGTTCACCGGGCGCGCACTCACCGGTGACGCCGGTCAGCGTTTCCAGCGGTGGCTCCGGGCCGCCGGGCTGACATCGAAGTACGCCATCCTGCGCGTGCTGCCCGTCGACACCTCGGATCTCACCGCGGCCAAGGTGCGCACGATCGTGGACCACGCCCAGGTCCGCAAGGTCTACGCCGCCATCGTGGCCGCCCTCGCCGCCGCCAGCCCCGACCTGGGCGCCGTCGTCGCCGTCGGGCCAGCGGCGACGCGGCTGGTCGCCAAGGTGAACAGCACCGGCGCCCCCATCGTCACGATGAAGGCGTGGGGCCAGACCGGCGCCCTGGCCAGCTGGAACGCCGCGCTGAGCACCCTGGCCGGGATGAACTTCCCCCGTGACGTGGCCCCGTCGCCGTCGTACGACGGGAGCCGAGGCGAGATCCCGCGCGCCGATCTTCCATTCGGTGCCCTGCGCTGGAACGGGACGTCCGGCGACCGGGCCGTCCGCGCCGACGAGGACGGCTCACCGTCGCCCGACTACTACAAGGTGTTCATGCCGGCGTGGGCCTTCGCGCTCCAGCCGGCTCCGCTCACCGCCGCCGAAGCGGCGGCCGTCGCGAGGATCCCGCATGGCTGACGATCCGATCGATCCACTCGCGGGGGCGCGCTACGCCCTCGAAGGCCGCGTCATCACGATGGACGCGGACGGCACCGACCTGGCCCGCGCCCGTGTCTATGTCGACGGTGGCGTGATCGCCGCCGTGATGACGCCCGACGCGCCCCGGCCCGACGGGTTCGCTGATGCGCCCGTGGTTCGCGTCGGCGGCACCATCTATCCCGGCCTCATCGAGCTGCACAACCACTTGAGCTACGACATCCTGCCGCTGTGGGACGTGCCGGCGACGTTCACGAACCGTGACCAGTGGAGCGGCCGCGACGACTACCGGGTCGCCGTCACCGGCCCCATGTCGATTCTCGGTCGGACATCGGGCTACATCGAGGCCATCGTGCGCTACGTCGAGGCCAAGTGCCTCATCGGTGGGACCACGACATCGCAGGGCATCACGCTCAGCTCCAACGCCGGGATCCTCAAGCACTACCGCGGGATCGTGCGCAACGTCGAGGAGACTGGCGACGCCGACCTCCCCGATGCCGCGACACACATCGCCGACGTGGCGACGGACGGCGCGGAAGCTTTCCTCGCCCAACTCGGACGGGCCTCGAGCCTGTTGCTCCACCTGAGCGAAGGTGTCGACGCGACGGCACACCGCCGCTTCGAGGCGCTGCGCATCAAGCCGCGCCACTGGGCCATCACGCCCGCGCTGGCCGGCATCCACTGCGCCGGGCTGAAGACACCGGACTTCCAGCGGCTGGCCAACAATGGCGCCGCCATGGTGTGGTCGCCGTTCAGCAACGTGCTGCTGTACAAGAAGACCGCCAACGTGGCCGCCGCCCGGCGGGCCGGCGTCACCATCGCCCTCGGTTGTGACTGGTCGCCGTCGGGCAGCAAGAACCTCCTGGGCGAGCTGAAGGTGGCGTCGATCTGGAACGAGACGCTGCCGGCCGAGGTGCGGTTCACGCCGCGCGAGCTCGTGGAGACGGTCACCGTCAACCCCGCTCGCATCCTGAAGTGGGACAAGGCCATCGGCAGCATCGAGGCCGGCAAACGGGCCGACTTCCTCGTGCTCGACAACACCGACGGCGACCCCTACGAGCGGCTCATTGCGGCACGCGAGACGGCCGTGTCGCTCGTCGTCATCAATGGCGTGCCCCGCTACGGCACGACCGCGCTGATGACCCAGTTCTCGGCCGACAACGAGGCCGTCACCGTGGGCTCCTCGAGTCGCGCCGTGTTCCTGACCCAGGCCACAGGCGATCCTCTCGTCGGCGCCCTCTCGCTCAGCGAGGCCCACGACCGCCTGGTCGACGGCCTCCATCGCTTGCCCGAACTGGCACGAGCCCTCGAGGCCGGCCAGCTGCCGAAGGGCATGCCCCACGCCGGGGAGCAGTGGGTGCTCGCCCTCGAGCAGAACGAACCGGCCCGCATCGGCGGCGGCGCCAAAGACCTGAAGAAGCTGCCGCCGCTGTCGGAGGTCCTGACGCCGCTCGAGCTCGACCCCATCGCCGTCGCCAACGACGACGCCTTCCTCGACCGGGTCGCCGGCCAGCGCAACGTGGGCGACGACCTCAAGACGGCACTTGCTGCGTTCTACGCCTGACCTCGGCCGCTCCCCGGAGTGACGGCGACGAACGCCGACGCCTGAAGGTTGAACAGCTCGGCGTAGGTACCGCCGGCGGCCACGAGATCGTCGTGCCGACCCGCCTCGATGATGCGCCCACGGTCGAGCACGTAGATCCGGTCGGCGGACCGGACAGTGGAGAACCGGTGCGAGATGAGCAGCACCGTGCGCCCGACGAAGAGCGAGCGGATCCGCTCGAAGAGTTCGTGCTCGGCCCGCGCGTCGAGGGCGGCCGTCGGCTCGTCGAGGATGACGAACGGCGCGTCGCGGAAGAAGGCGCGGGCGACCGCCACGCGCTGCCACTGTCCGATCGAGAGATCCTGGCCGGTGTCGAACATTCGGCCGAGGATGGCGTCGTAGCCCTCGGGCAGACGCCGCAGGAACCGGTCGGCGCCCGAGCGTTGGGCCGCCGCCTCGATTCCGGGCCGGTCCTGGCGGCGGGTGACGTCGCCGAGACCGATGTTGTCGGCGGCGCTGAGGTTGTACTGGACGAAGTCCTGGAAGACGACGGTGACGGCGGCGCGCAGCCGTTCCGGATCGACGTGGCGCACGTCGATGCCGTCCCACCGGATGGCGCCCTCGGTCGGCTCGTAGAGATGGCCGAGGAGCTTGGCCAGCGTCGTCTTCCCCGAGCCGTTCTCACCGACGAGGGCCACGATCTCGCCCCGACGGATCTCGATGCTCACCCGATCGACGGCCCGTTTCGCGCTCTCCGGATAGGAGAAGGACACGTCATCGACGGTGAGCGTCTCGAACGAGGTCGGCGCCGGCTGGGTCGGACGGCGGCGCTCGAGTTCGGCGGCGAGGGCGAGGACGTCGCGCTGGTCGTCGAGGAACAGCACGGCCTCGAACAGCCCCGCGGCACCGTAGGTGATGCCGCCGACGCGGCTGCGCAGTTGCATGAGGCCGGACAGGACGGCGCCGGCGGCGGCGATCGAGAGACGGCCGTGGCCGAGGAGCAAGAGCAGCGAGCCGATGACGAGGCCGTTGAGCACCGCGCTCAGCACCTCGGCCCAGGCGACGGACCGGGTGCGGGTGGTGACGACGGCGTTCAGCTCGCGTTCGCGCTCGCGCCAGAGTGCTCCGTAGCGGTCGAGGAAGAACTGGCGCAGCCCGAAGGCCCGCACCTCCTTCGCCGTTTCGCGCTCGGTCAGGATGGCGCTGACATAGACCCGTCGGCGTTCGAGTTGGGTGAACCCGCGGACGAACCGGTACTCGGTCCAGGCGCCCTTGCTCATGGCCAGCGTCACGGGGAGGTAGGCCAGGAACACGACAGGGACCAACCAGGGCTGCAGCACGGCCAGGGCCACGATGACGCCCACGCTCGACGCCACTCCCGACAGCAGTTGCGTGATGCTCTGGACGACCTGCATCGGGCGGAACTGGCTCTGGACCTGGACCCGCTGCATCCGGTCGTAGAACGCGGGCGACTCGAAGGCGAGCAGATCGACGTTGGACGCCACCGCCAGGAGTCGATGGCTGGCGGCGTACCCGACTCGCTCCTGGAAGAGTTCCATCCGTCCTCGCACCAAAGCGTTCATGACGCTCGCCACCACGCTCGCCAGCACGAGGAGGAACACCCACGGAGCCGCGGCCCGAGCGGCGTCGGCGGGATCGGCGTGCGAGAGCAACTGCGACAGGAGCGCGGCGACGACCAGGACCTGCACGGCGCTCAGCACGCCGGCGACGAGATCGTTCGACAACGTCAGCACGAACGAGCGTCGGTCCGCTGCCCATACGAAGCGAATGGCGGACCACGTCACGCCCGGCAGGCGACGCAGCGACCTGTTGATGCCCGGCTGATCCAACAACTCCCAGTACGCCGGTTCGGCTGCCGGTGGCGTGTCGGCGTCTTCGAACTCGTCACGGCCTTCGACCGGCGTGGCGGCCGCCCCTACATCCCCCACCGACGTCACGGTAGCGGCCGGTCCCCACCACCTCGTCCGCGTTCGGCCTATGTTCGTCTCGTGCTCGCACATGACGGGTCGCGCCGCCGGCCGACCGCCACCTCGCGCTTCGGCGTGTCCCGGCGCGAGAGCCATGACGCCTCGGCGTTCTACGCCCGGTTCGCCACCCCCGTCCTGTCGTCGGACGCGCTCGTGGCCCCTCACGCCGCTCGAGACGAGATCTGGTGCGGCGATGCCCGCTCGATGGATCGGTACGGCACCATCAACGACGCGTCGGTGGCGCTCGTCGTGACGTCGCCGCCGTACTTCGCGGGCAAGGAATACGAAGCGGCACTGGGCGAGGGTCACATCCCGGCCAGCTACCGCGACTACCTCACCATGCTGCACGCCGTCTTCGCCGAGTGCGTGCGCAAGCTCGAGCCGGGCGGACGAATCGCCGTCAACGTGGCGAACCTCGGACGCAAGCCGTACCGGTCGTTGTCCGCCGACCTCATCTCGATCCTCGAGGACCTCGGGCTGTTGCTCCGCGGCGAGATCATCTGGCGGAAAC
>DASXAI010000265.1:0-1527 GCA_036406775.1 Acidimicrobiales bacterium | reverse complement strand
CGACCAGGCGAACAACGGCTTGGACAGACCGGCCACGATGTTGACGTCGGTGGTGCGTGCCGAGCGAATGGGCCCGACCGGCGTGGAGTCGGCCGACTGGAACACCGCGAAGAATCGAGTGATGCCCTCCACCATCTCCTCGTAGACGACATCGGCCTGGTTGAGACCCGTCTGCGGGCGGGCCTCGGGGTGGTTGTCGATCTTCACGACGAGCGCCGGGCGGTTCTGCGTCGCCGGGTCGTCGACGGGAAGGCCGGTGAGCGCGTAGCGGGCGACCGGCGCCGTCGTCGTGGTGGCCGCCACCGTGGTGCTCGTCGTCGACGTCGACGTCGTCGTGGTGGGGGCCGGCGTCGTCGCCGTGGTGGTCGGCTCGGCCGCTTTCGAGCCACCGCTGCAGGCGGCGGCGACGAGGGCCGCCACGCCCGCCAGGGTGACCAGCGGCGTCCTTCGTAACGTCACGTTCTAGAGCTCCCGGAGCAGGGCGATCCGTTCCTCGAGGGGTGGATGCGTGTCGAACAACTTGTTGAGCCACCCTTGGCGGCCTTTGTCACCGACCCCCGACATCGGTTGCTCGATCCACAGGTGAGCCGTCGCCTTGGACGCCGAGTGGGTGACCGTGGTGTCGTCCCGGAGCTTTTCGAGCGCCGAGATGAGACCCGGAGGGTAACGGGTCATCTGTACGGCAGACACGTCAGCCAACGTCTCGCGGTTGCGGCTCACTGCCGCCTGCATGACCTTGGCGAGGATCGGGGCGAGGATGATGAACACGAACCCGACCAGCGCCAGCGGGTTGTTCTGGTCCTGGCGGTCGCCCTGGCGGGCCACCCGGCCCCCGTTCCACCACATCATGCGGATCACCACGTCGGAGAGCAGCACGATCGCACCCACCAGCGTCACGGCGATGGTGGAGATGAGGATGTCGTAGTTCTTGACGTGCGACAGCTCGTGGGCGAGCACCCCCTCGAGCTCGACGCGGTTCATCTTCTCGAGCAGGCCGGTGGTGACGGCGACGGCGGCATGGCGCGGGTTGCGCCCGGTGGCGAAGGCATTGGGCGCCGGGTCGTGGACGATGTAGATGCGCGGCATCGGGAGGCCGCTGGCGATGGTGAGCCCCTCGACCAGGTTGTAGAGGCGCTTGTAGGTGTTCGGGTCGGCGGGCTCGGCCCGGCTGACGGCGAGGGCGACGGCGTCGGACTTCCAGTACGAGGCGAAGGCCAGGATCCCGGAGATCACGAAGGCGATGCCGGCGCCCCACCAGCCGTAGCCGATGATGAGCCCGACGGCGGCGCCGGCCGCCGCGAGGATCAGGATGAAGCCCGCGACGAGCACAACGGTGCGCCGCTTGTTCGCGGCAATCTGTTCGTACATTTATCCGGAGGGGGGCAGGCCCCCCTCCGGGCCACCCCCCGTTGAAGTGGCGGCCTTCGGCCGCACCGAGAGACTTTCCGCTCGGCGGACCGGCAAAGCCGGCTCGGCCGAGGCCGAGGGGACCCGCAGAAGCCGGTCCCCTCGGGCTCCCCCCGGGGA
>DASXAI010000264.1:0-2293 GCA_036406775.1 Acidimicrobiales bacterium | reverse complement strand
GGCAACGGGCGGCGGAGCTGATGGAGGAGCACATCCTCGCCATGGTCGACATCTACGGCGACGCCCTGGGCAAGCAGTTCGACGACTACATCGAGTGGGAGTAACGCGCCGGGCGTAACCCACCCCCGCCGAACCTGTCGGGACTTCGCGTCGATTCCGCGCCGTTCCGGCGACAAGAACGGCGGCCGCATGGGCCCGCGCCGTCGCGGGCAGAAAACGCTTGCGAATTCTCCGCCAACTCGCCATAATCATCATGATGATCATGAGTTACTGGACCGGCCCATGACCACCACGAACGGGAACGGCCACGTCGCCGCGACGACCAACGGGCACATCCGGCCGGTCGTCACCGTGGGCGTCAGGGCAGGTGACGAGGCCAATCGGCGGGCCCAGAAGACCGCCGAACGGGTGGCGGCCGACATCGTCCGTGATCTGGTGGCCGAGGGGCTGCGCACCGGTGACCACTTGCCCCTCGAGGCGGCCATGGTCGAGCGCTACCACGCCAGCCGGGCGTCGGTGCGGGAGGCGCTCCGGCTGCTCGAGGTCCAAGGCCTCATCCACCTGAAGCCGGGTCCCGGCGGCGGTCCGGTCGTCGGCCAGGTCGACCCGGCCAACCTGGCCCGCACCAGCACCCTCTACTTCCACTTGAGCGGGGCCACCTACGAGGCCGTCCTGCGGGCTCAGGTGGCCCTCGAGCCGATCTGCGCCCAGTTGGCGGCCCGCCATCCGAACCGCCAGGACGCCATGCAGCGCTTCCTGGTGCCAGCCGGTCTGCGGACCACGTCCGAGTACCGGCGCCACACCGAGGACTTCCACGCCACCGTCTACCGGCTGGCCGGGAACCCGATCATGTCCCTGTTGACCCAGGCCGTGACCCGGATCATCACCGACCACGTCGTGGCCACGATGGACCCGGTCGAGCTGCGGGGCGCCATCCTCCACGAGCACGCCGCTCTGGCCCGAGCCATCGCCGCCGGGCAGCCCGAGGTCGCCGGCCGGCTGATGGCCGAGCACCTGGCGGCCCAGCACGACTACTACCGGCGCAACGCCCCGGAGCGCCTCACCGAGCTGGTCGAGTGGCGCTGACGCCTCGTCAGCGCTGAACCTTCATCCAGACGGACTTGGTGTGGGTGAGCTCGTGGATCGACTCCTCGCCCAGCGCCCGGCCGCTGCCCGACTGCTTCATGCCGCCGTACGGCACCGACATCTGCACCTCGCCGTAGGTGTTGACCCACACCGTGCCAGCGTCGATGGCCCGTGAGGCCCGGTGAGCCCGGGCCAGGTCGTTGGTCCACACGCCGGCGGCCAGGCCGTACTCGACGTCGTTGGCGATGGCGTACGCCTCCTCCTCGGTGTCGAACGGGATGGCGCACATGACTGGCCCGAAGATCTCCTCCTGGGCGATGCGCATCGAGTTCGCCACGCCGGTGAAGATCGTTGGCTCGAAGAAGTAGCCCACGTCGCCTCGGCGCCGACCCCCGATGAACACCTCGGCGCCCTCGTCGGTGCCGATGCCGACGTACCGGGTGACCCGTTCGAGCTGCTCGGCCGACACAACCGGGCCCAGTTGCGTCGCCGGGTCGAACGGCGACCCGATCACGATGTTCTCGGTGTTGGCCTTCACCTGCGTGAGGAAGTCCTCGTAGATGCCCCGCTGCACGAGGACCCGCGTGCCAGCCGTACACACCTGGCCCGACGCACCCCACACGGCCGCGGCGGCGGTGGCCGCCGCTGGCTCGAAGTCGCAGTCGTCGAAGAACACGTGGGCGCTCTTGCCGCCGAGCTCGAGGGCGACCTTCTTCAGGCGCGCCGCAGCGGCGGCCTGGATCCGCCGGCCCGTGTCCACCGACCCGGTGAAGCCGATGGCGTCGACACCGGGATGATCCACCAGCCCGGCGCCGATCACCTCACCCGTGCCGTGCAGCACGTTGACGACGCCGGGTGGGATGCCGGCCTCCTGACACAGCTGGCCCATCAGCGTGGCCGACAACGGCGTCTGTTCCGCCGGCTTCAGCACCACCGAGTTCCCGCACGCCAGGGCGGCGGCGACGAAGTTGATCACGAAGGCCGGACCATTCCACGGCACGATGATGCCGACCACGCCGACCGGCTCGCGCGTGACGTACACGGCGACATCGGGTGACGTCGCCGGGATCGTCCCGCTGATCTTCGACGGCCAGCCCGAGTAGTAGTCGAGTCCGGCCACCGCGAACTGCACGATGGCCTCGGTGTAACCCTTCAGGAGGCCGGCGTCGAGCGTGTCGAGGTCGCTGAAGACGGCGCCGTGGTCGGC
>DASXAI010000263.1:0-1676 GCA_036406775.1 Acidimicrobiales bacterium | reverse complement strand
ACCCGATCGCCGACACGAGCAGCGCGTTCCCGTGGAAGAGCGGCAGCGGCGTGTACATGGTGTCGCCCGGCTGCACACCCGAGGCCCGCAGCAGCACCTGCAGCGGCGTCGTGTCGTACCTGTTCGCGACCACGCCCTTCGGCGGCCCGGTCGTGCCCGAGGTGTACATCATCCCGACGCTGCCGCCCGGCTCGGCTAGCTCGACCTCGGGCTCGGTGTCGGGGGCCGACATGAGCCGGTCGAAGTCCCAGTCGGCGCCGTCGCCCGCGGGCCCGCCGAAGACCACGGTGTGCCTCAGCCCCGGCAGCTCGGCGGCGACCGTGGCGAGCGCATCCCGCAGGTCGTTCTGCACGATCACCGCCGCGGCGCCGGAGTCCCGGAGGATGTGCTGGAGCGTCGGGCCCCGCTGCGAGATGTTCACCGGCACCGACGAGGCGCCGATGAACACGATGCCGAGGTGGGCCCAGAGGAACTCGGGGCGGTTGCCCATCAAGATGGCCACCCGCTCCCCCGGGCGCACCCCGAGCTCGAGCAGCCCGTTCGCCGCCCGCTGGGCGTTCGACAGCACATCCCGCCAGGCGACCTCGGCATCCTGCCACTTCAGCCAGGTCGCGCCGGGGTGCTCGGCGACACGCTGCCTGATGATCTGCTCGACCGGGCCCTGCGCGCGTGCCACGCCGCACCGTCCTTTGCTACGAGTGCCATTCCTGCATGTGCCGCCGGATGGCCGGGGTCACCGTCGAGCCGTCGTAGTAGCGGTCGTAGAACGCCGGGTCGACGTGGTGCACGACCGCGCCGAAGTTGCACTGCATCGGGTTGAAGTAGACCGGGCACTGCCCGTAGTTCTCGACGCAGTAGTCCACGTAGGCGATGCACGCCTCGACGGCCCAGTCGGAGACGTGGGTCGCCGGGTCGTTCACGATCGCCCGGACCGTGTCCGCGGTGAACGGCCCGCCGTGGCGGAGCATCCAGTTGTCGTCGCCGCGCGACATCGTCCGGCCCGTGCCGTACTTCTCCTCCATCATCGCGGTCATGACCGCCCGGCCGTCCGGGTACCGGGGCGACGGCACATACGTCGCCTCCTTGATCCCCTCCACGCCGAAGATCTTCAGCGCGCCGGACGCCAGCGGGGCACGCTCGTTGGGCGGCTCGGCCCGGAAGCCCAGGCCCTGCGCGAGGCCGGGGAACCCGGCCATGAGGATGTCGTCGAAGTACCCGCAGAAGATCCAGTTCCCGAGTCCCATCGCCTCCGCGGCCAGGCGCATGTTCTGCACGTACGAGCCCGGCGGGTAGGTCTCGACCTGGAAGATGAACTGCTCGATCTGGCTGATCGTCACCGGGAACTCGAGCTGCCCCTCCTTCACCCAGGGGCCGACGCCGGCGGGCTCGCCGGTCTTGTCATCGATCCAGTACAGGTGCCAGGCGTCGAAGAGGTTCAGCATGACGCTGAAGTAGAGCCAGCCGACGTCGGTGATCGGGATGAACCAGGTCTGCCCGTCCCGGTTGAGGTTGAACTGGTAGGGGCCGAACAGCGAGGCGTTCGGGGCGCCCGGCGCGCGCAGCGCCCAGTCGATGTCCGGCCTTTTCTCGGAGACCTGGTGCATGCCGCGGCGGTACCACGACAGGACCTTGCCGTAGTCCTCCTCGCCCTGGATCTCGACCGCGCGCTCCCGCTC
>DASXAI010000262.1:0-6122 GCA_036406775.1 Acidimicrobiales bacterium | reverse complement strand
CCACTACTCGAAGATCCAGGGCACCGGGTACCGGACGCTCCAGGAGGGCCAGCAGGTCGAGTTCGACATTGGCCCGAGGCGCAAGGGCGATGAGGCGCTGAACGTCCGCCCGATCTGAGTCCACGGGGACACACGTCCTTGTTCGCGAAGCCGCCGGTACCACCGGCGGCTTCGTCGCATTCTCAGGACGGTGAGAGGCCGAGGTCGACTCGGCGCAGGAGTTGGGCGTTCAGCGCCACGATGATGGTGGAGAGGCTCATCAGGATGGCGCCCACGGCCGGCGGCAGGGTGAAGCCAGCCCACGCCAAGGCGCCCGCGGCCAAGGGGATCGCCACCACGTTGTAGCCGGCCGCCCAGGCCAGGTTCTGCACCATCTTGCGGTACGAGGCTCTCGAGAGCCGGATCACGCCGCCGACGGCGCGAGGGTCGCTCGAGGCGAGGATCACGCCGGCCGACTCGATGGCCACGTCGGTGCCGGCGCCGATGGCGATGCCGACGTCGGCTCGCGCCAGCGCGGGTGCGTCGTTCACGCCGTCGCCCACCATCGCCACGTCGTGGCCACCCGTCTGGAGGTCGGCGACGACCGAGGCCTTGTCCTCCGGCAGCACCTCGGCGCGGACCTCGTCGACGCCGACGTCGCGCCCGACGGCTTCGGCCACCTGGCGAGCGTCGCCGGTGATCATCACGACGCGATGGACACCGAGCGCGTGCAACTCGCGTACGGCCTGGCGCGCCTCGGGCCGCACCTCGTCCTCGAGCGCGAGCGCCCCGATGACATCGCGCCCGTCGCGCAGGAGGTAGAGGACGGCCGCGCCGCGCTCGACCCAGGATGCGATGTCGGCGTCGAGCTCGAGGGGCACGGCCAGGCCTTGCTCCCGCAGGAGAGCCGGGCCGCCGACGGCGTAGCGGGTGCCGTCGACGGATGCCTCCACGCCCCGTCCTGTCAGTGACCGGAAGTCGCGCGCGACGGACGCCTGTTCTCCGGTGGCAGCCCGCACGATGGCGCGTGCGAGCGGGTGCTCGGAGTCGGCCTCGACGGCGGCGGCGATGCGCACGACGTCTCCGGTGCGCATCCCGGCGGCAGCCACGCCGGTGACGACGTGCTCGCCCTTGGTCAGCGTGCCCGTCTTGTCGAACAGGGTGGTATCGACGAGACGCATGCGTTCGAGGGCGAGGCGGTCCTTCACGAGGATGCCGTTGCGGGCGGCCACGGCGGTGGAGAGGGAGATGACGAGCGGGATGGCCAGCCCCAGGGCGTGGGGGCAGGCGATGACAAGGACGCTCACGGTGTTCTCGACCGCTTTGTCGGGCTGGCCGAGACCAATCCACACCACGAAGGTCACGGCGGCGGCACCCGCCGCCACGTAGAACAGCAGGGCGGCGAAGCGGTCGGCGAGGGCCTGAGCCCGGCTGTGGCTGGCCTGGGCGTCGGCCACGAGGCGCTGGATGCCGGCGAGCGCCGTGTCGGCGCCGATGGCGTTGACCTCGACGCGCAGGGCCGAGTCGGTGGCGACGGTGCCGGCCACGACCCGATCGCCGGGCCCGCGGTGTACGGGCCGCGACTCCCCCGTGATCATCGACTCGTCGACGTCGGCGTCGCCGTCGACCACAAGACCGTCGGCAGGGACGCGTGCGCCCGAGCGCACCAGCACCCTGTCACCGACCCGGAGGTCGGTGGTGGGGACGGTCCGCGTGCCTGAGGGCGCCGTCGGGTCCACCACGTCGGCCTCGTCCGGCAGGAGGGCGGCCAGCGCGGCCAGGGCGTTCTGGGCGCTCCCGATGGCCTTCATCTCCTGCCAGTGCCCGAACAGCATGATGGTGACGAGGGCGGCCAGCTCCCACCAGAACTCGAGATCGAACCAGCCGAGACTGCTGGCCATCGACGCCGTCCATGCCACCGTGATGGCCATGGCGATGAGCAGCATCATCCCGGGCTGGCGCCGGCGCGCCTCGTCGACGCCACCCCGCAGGAACGGCTCGCCGCCGTAGAGAAACACGGCGGTGCCGAGCACCGGCCCGACCCAGGCCACGCCGGGCAGGTAGTACCCGAACCAGTCCATGACCATCTCGCTGGTGAACACGACCGGCAGCGACAGGGCGAAGGTGAGCCAGAAGCGCCGGCGGAACATCTCCGGGTCGTGGCCGGCGTGGCCGGCGTGAGCGTCGTGGCCGGCGTGGGCGTCATGGGCGGCGTGGCCGTCGGGCCCGTGCTCGTCGTGATGGTGACGGTCCGTCTCCAGCGCCATAGGCCTCACTATACCCCCTAGGGGTATGGTGCGACCAGACCAGCCTCGCGAGGATGGTGGCGATGGACCACGACATCTCTGTCACTCGCCACGGCCACGTCGAGGTGATCACGATCGAGCGGCCCGAGGTCCGCAACGCCCTGCGCTTCCAGACCTATGACGAGCTGGAGACGGCGGTGCGGGGAACGACGGCGCGGTGCCTCGTCATCACGGGCCGCGACCCGGCGTTCTGCTCGGGCGACGACGTCCGCGAGGTGATGGGCGGCGGCGACGGCGAGCACCGCGTCGAGGTGGCCCCCCGGCTCACGCCCGCGGCCGGTGCCCTGCTCTCCACCAATGTCCCGGTCATTGCGGCCGTGAACGGGGCGGCGGTCGGTTGGGGGATGGAGCTGGCCCTGATGGCCGACCTGCGGGTCGCGTCCGACCGGGCCCGCTTCGGGGAGCTGTTCGTCCTACGGGGCCTCTGCACCGACGTGGCCGGGATCGGCCGCCTGGCCCAGCTGGTCGGGCGGGAGCGGGCGGCCGAGCTCCTGTTCACCGGCGACGTGATCGACGCCGAGACGGCTCAGCGGATCGGCCTCGTGGGCCGGCTGGTTCCCCACGACGAGCTACTGCCGGCGGCCGTGGCTCTGGCCGAGCACATCGCCGAGCGTCCGCCACTCGCCGTCGCCGCCATCAAGGACGGCCTGCGCCGGGCCCTCGACCCTGACTGGGCCGAGCTCGGCGTGTGGGTCTCGACCACGCTGGCGACGCTGTTCCGCACCGAGGATCACCGCGAAGGGGTGCGGTCGTTCCTCGAGAAGCGGCCCCCGCAGTACGTCGGGCGCTGAGCCGGCGCTCGGTTTCGGGTGTTCCGCGGAACGTTGTCTGCAACTTGTCTACCCTGCCGAAGTCAGCTAGACGATCTCGACGACGGCGTCGGCCAGTTGCCGCAGCGTGCGGACCTCGAACACGGCGGTGCACCACGGGGCGAAGGCGTCGATGGAGGAGTCCTCCGAGCCCCAGTCGGCCCGCGGCTCGGGATTGAGCCAGTACGTGCGCCGGGCCCGCTCGGACAGGCGGCGGAACGGATCGACGCCGGCGGGCCGGTAGTTCGTGCGGGCGTCGCCGGCGACGATGAGGGTGGTCGCCGGCGTGACCACTCGTTCGCCGTGGAGCGTCCAGAAGCGGTCGAAGACCCGGCCGTAGTCGCTGTGGCCGTCGCCCATCACGACGCCGGCCCGGGTGAGGAGGAAGCGCGGCTCCAGCACGCCCTCGGCCCGGTCGAGCAGATCCGTCACCTCGGCCAGGCCGTCGACGAACACGAAGCTGCGCAGGCCGGCCAGCTCGGCGTCGAGGGCGTGCACCAGCGCCAGCGTGAACTGCGCGAACTCGGCGACCGACCCGGAGAGGTCGCACAGCACGACGACGTTCGGCTTCGACACCTTGCGCCGCCGATAGGCCGGGTCCATCGGCACGCCGCCGGTCGTGAGGGAGTGGCGCATCGTGCGCCGCATGTCGAGCCGGCCGAGGTGGTGGCGCCGCCGCCGCTGGGCGACACGGCTGGCGAGCTTGCGGGCGAGCGGGCGGACGGCGGCCCGAAGTTCGCGAAGATCGGTCGTGGAGGCTCGCAGCACGTCGAGGTCGGCGAGCCGGTGGGGGATCGGCGCCAGCCTGCCAGCGTCGTCGCCCAGGCGCGCCAGCCGACGCCGGACCTCGCGAGCGATCAGGCGACGAAGCTCCTCGATGCGAGCGGCGTGCTCGTCGCGACGCAGACGGAGCTCGAGGGCCGACGCGTCGGGGTGCTCGGCCCGTTCGGCTCGCATGGCCGCGGCGAGGAGGTTGGCGACGTCGAGGGCGCGCACCACGCGGTAGAGGAAGTAGCGCTCGCTGCCCTCGACGGTGCCGATGCCGGCGTGGCGCTCGACGGCGAGGGCCGCCAGCGCGCCGAGGGTCTCGGTGTCGTCGTCGCGCAGGGCGGCGAGGAGGGCGCCCAGGAGCTCCGTCGACGGCTCCGCCGGGAGCAGGTCCGGCGGGGATAGCGCCGCACCGTCGCCCGGGTCGTCGGCGGGCCGGCGTGTCGGTGTGCCCTCGTCGGGCGGCGTCAGGGGGAAGCAGCGGTCGAACCCGAGCTGGAACAGCGGCAGGTCCTCGGGGCGCTTCACGAGGGTGCCGGCGAGGGCCGCCCGCAGCACGGGCCGGTCGACCAGCTCGACGTGGCCCAGCGCGGCTGTCGCGTCGAGGACCTCCACCATCGAGACGGCGACCCCGGCCCGCCGCAGCTCGTCGACCAGGGCGAGCAGCATGGCGAGGACCCCGTCCGAGGAGGTCCCCGGCGTGCCCCGCATGGTGGGAGTGTATGGGCGCGGCGCTTGACACGGCCGCGAGCCACAGTCGACAATATTCCCATATCGCACAGCGGTTCGCTATACGAACGCTGGCGGGCGTGATCCACGACGAGGGGGTGCCGAGTGGAGTACGAGACCAAGTTCGGCTCGCTGGACCACTTCGAGAAGGGCACCATCGAGATCATCGACGACGATCCGAAGCGCTACGCCTTCTCCAACATGTTCGAAGTGGCGTCGGGCGCCAGGCCCTACGAGAAGGTCGCCGTCGGAAAGAACATGGAGTACGTGCTCGAAGTGCTCCGAGCCGAAGGGACGTCGGGCTGGCGCACCTGCGCCCACGACGAGTTCGCCCTCGTCGTCGACGGCGAGGTCGAGGTCCGCCTGGTGAAGCTGGACGAGCCCCTCGCCCCCGACGGCAAGGACGGCTCGATCGCCGTCGAGGGCGAGCCTCGCGGCCGAAAGATGGGCCGGGTGATCGCCCGCCGGGGCCACATGACCCTGCTGCCGGCCCACGCCGCCTACCAGTTCCACGCCGACGCGCCCGGTGTCATCCTCCTCCAGACCGTCAAGGGGGACGACACCATCGAGCGCTGGCTCGAGATCTGCCTGTCGTGAGAGGAGCTTCGAGATGACCGCAACCGACACCGTCACCGTGCAGTCCTCCGAGCCCAACGAGTTCGGGTACCGCGAGTTCGATCTCGGCGGCTTCCACTTCAGCCGGGACGAGTACTTCGCCCACGTGGCGTGGCCCACCGGCACCCACGTCATGAGCATCGACGGCTTCCTGCGCGCGCTCCAGCGCGACGTGGCGTGGGACTTCTTCTACGGCACGGTGAACTTCGACGGCGTCGTGGGGACCGTGAACCACTACGGCACCGTCGACCTGTTCGCCGGTCGGTACAACGACGCCTACCGCAAGGCCGAGCTGGACCACGTCGAGAACTTCGAGTCGCCGCTCATCCGCGAGACGTTCAAGGCCATGCTCGACGACTGGACGATCGCCGGCTACGACCCCTTTGCCAGCCCCGAGGAGACGGCCAAGCCGTTCGGGGAGAAGAGGGGCGACAACACGGCTGCCGTCACCCGCCGGCGGGTCACCGCCCGGCGGATGGTGGGCGTCCCGGGCGACGAGGCCATCCGCACCGATGCCACCCATCCGGTGAACCGGATGTTCTCCGACGTGGCCCAGGATGCGCCCGTCGTCGAGCCGGAGCCCGGTTTCGAGGACGAGGTGTGCGCCTTCAACCTGTTCGCGTACTTGAGCCGGTCCGACGTCACGTGGAATCCGTCGGTCGTCAGCGTCTGCAAGAACAGCCTGTACTGCCCCACCACCGAGGAGTTCATCCTCCCGGTGATCCACGGCAACGACCGGGTGGAGTGGTTCGTGCAACTGTCCGACCACATCATCTGGGATGTCGAGGACCGCGACACCGGGGCGAAGCGGGCCAAGGTCATCATGCGGGCCGGCGACGTCGCGGCCATGCCCGGCGACATCCGCCATCAGGGCTATTCGCCCAAGCGGTCCATGCTCCTCGTGTGGGAGAACGCG
>DASXAI010000261.1:0-4673 GCA_036406775.1 Acidimicrobiales bacterium | reverse complement strand
CGCGATCATGATCGACGAGGACGACCCCGTCCACAGTCCGTGCATCCGCTGCGATACCTGCGACGGCTTCCCGTGCATGGTGTACGCCAAGGCCGACGCCCAGGTCGTGTGCGTCGAGCCGGCGCTCCACTACCCGAACGTCTCGTTACGGACCAACGCCTATGTGAGCCGCCTGGAGACGACCGCTGACGGCCGGCGGGTCGAGCGCATCCTGGTGGAGCGGGACCGCGAGCACGAGGAGTACACGGCCGACGTCGTGGTGGTGTCGGCCGGCGCCATCAACTCCTCGGCGCTGCTGCTGCGGTCGGCCAACGAGCGTCACCCGGATGGCCTCGGCAACGGATCGGGTGTCGTCGGCCGTCACCTCATGTTGCACAACAACTCTGCGCTCACGGCTTTCTCGACGATTCCGAACTCGACGGTCTTCCAGAAGACGTTGGGGGTGAACGACTACTACTACGGCGACGGTGAGTGGGACTTCCCGCTCGGCGCCATGCAGATGCTCGGCCGCAGCGACGCCGACACCATCCGCCTCAACGACCCCAACGGCGACGCCGGCGACCCTGAGCTGCTCGGCCAGCACTCCCTCGACTTCTGGATCACCACCGAGGACCTGGGCCGGTGGGAGAACCGGGTCGTCGCCGGCGCCGACGGCGGCATCCGACTGGAGTACACGCCGTCGAACCTCGAGGCCCACGAGCGGCTGATCGGCAAGTTCAAGGGTCTGCTGGAGACGATGCAGTGCCGGGACGACGTCGTGTTCGCCCAGCACTACCTGGGGGGCCGGCTCGGCATCAACGGCGTGGCCCACCAGAACGGCACGGTGCGCTTCGGCCACGATCCGGCCACGTCGGCGCTCGACGTCCACTGCAAGATGCACGAGGTCGACAACGTGTACGTCGTCGACTCGAGCTTCTTCGTTTCGAGCTCCGCCGTGAATCCCACGCTCACGATCATCGCCAACGCCCTCCGGATCGCCGATCACCTCGCGGCGCGCCTCGTCGGTGCGGAGCGATGAGCAGGGACGCCGAGCAGTCCCGTCTGGTCACCGACGGTCAGGCGTGGAAGCGCTGGGGCCCGTACGTGTCCGAGAGGGCGTGGGGCATGGTGCGCGAGGACTACAGCGCCAACGGCGACGCCTGGGGCTATCTGCCCCACGACCACGCCCGGTCGCGCGCCTACCGCTGGAGCGAGGACGGCTTGGCCGGGCTGTGCGATGACCGGCAGCGACTCTGCTTCGCGTTGTCGTTCTGGAACGGCGTCGATCCGATCCTGAAGGAGCGGATCTTCGGCCTCACGGGGAGTGAAGGCAATCACGGCGAGGACGCCAAGGAACTGTGGTGGTACCTCGACTCCACGCCCACCCACTCCTGGATGCGCTGGGCCTACCTGTACCCGCAGCGCGAGTTCCCGTACGAGCGGCTCGTGCACGAGAACCGGGCTCGTGGCCGTCTCGATCCCGAGTTCGAGCTGCTGGACACCGGCATCCTCGACGATGACCGGTACTGGGACGTCGTGGCTGACTACGCCAAGGCCGCCCCCGACGACATCTGCATACGGATCCGCCTCCGAAATGCCGGACCCGAACCGGCGACGCTGGACGTGCTGCCGACGGTCTGGTTCCGCAACACGTGGTCGTGGGGCCTCGACGATCGCAAACCGGCGATCGTCGACAAGGACGGTGCCCTGGTGGCCGAGCACGAAAGCCTCGGGCGGATGGTGCTTTCCGGCGACGGCGCGCCGGAACGCCTCTTCTGTGACAACGAGTCCAATGCCTTGCGTCTGTGGGGCGTTGCCGGCGCCGCCTTCCCCAAGGACGGGATCGCCGACCACGTCGTGCACAGCGCGGCGACGGTGAACCCGGAGCACACCGGCACGAAGGCGGCGCTCTGGTACCACCTCACCGTCGCGCCGGGCGAGACGGCCGAGGTGCGTTTGCGCCTGTCGGCGCAAGGATCCCCTGTGAACGGCGACTGGGAACGGACAGTGGCCGCCCGTGAGCAGGAAGCCGACGAGTTCTACGCCGCGCTCACACCGGCTGATGCCGACGCCGACGAGGGACGCGTGCTGCGCCAGGCCCTCGCCGGGATGTTGTGGACCAAACAGTTCTTCCACTTCGACGTCGACCGCTGGCTCGACGGCGACCCCGCCCTGCCCCCGCCGCCCCCGGAACGCAAGTACGGGCGCAATCACGAATGGCGTCACCTCAACAACGCCGACGTCATCTCCATGCCCGACAAATGGGAGTACCCGTGGTACGCCGCCTGGGACTTGGCCTTTCACTGCGTGCCGCTGGCCCTGGTCGATCCGCAGTACGCCAAGGACCAGCTCGTGTTGCTGTGCCGCGAGTGGTACATGCACCCCAACGGCCAGCTTCCTGCCTACGAGTGGTCATTCAGCGACGTCAACCCGCCTGTTCACGCCTGGGCCGCGCTACGCGTCTTCGAACTCGACGGTCGTCGCGACTACGAGTTCCTGGGCCGGATCTTCCAGAAGCTGCTCTTGAACTTCACGTGGTGGGTGAACCGCAAGGACGCCGCCGGCATGAACGTGTTCGAAGGCGGCTTCTTGGGGCTCGACAACATCGGGCCGATCGACCGCTCGGCCCAACTGCCCGTGGAGGGACGCCTGGCCCAGGCCGACGGCACGGCGTGGATGGCGATGTACTGCCTCAACCTGCTCGAGATCGCGCTGGTCCTCGCCGAGCACGATCGGGTGTACGAGGACATGGCGACCAAGTTCCTGGAGCACTTCGCCTACATCGCCTCCGCCAGCGACGCCCTGTGGGACGAAGACGGCGGCTTCTACCACGACGTGGTCGAACTCGCCGGCGGCGAACGAGTGCCGCTCCAGGTCCGGTCGGCCGTCGGGCTCCTTCCGCTGGCCGCCACGACCACATTGGGTCCGGCCACGCTCGCCCGGCTTCCCGACTTCGCCGCCCGGCTGCGCTGGTTCACGGACAACAAAGCGCCCTTGGCCGCCAGCATCGCTCATACGCACGAGCGCGAAGGCGTCGAAGGCCGGCTCCTGTCGGTCGTGCCGCCCGAACGGCTGTCGCATGTTCTCGCCGCCATGCTCGACGAAGCCGAGTTCCTGTCGCCACACGGACTACGGGCGCTGTCGGCTCGACACCGCGACGAACCCTTTACCATCGACCTCGCCGGCATGCGGTACACCGTCGACTACGAGCCCGCCGAGTCGACCACCAGCCTGTTCGGCGGGAACTCGAACTGGCGCGGCCCCGTGTGGTTCCCGGTCAATCTGCTCCTTGTCGAAGCGGTCGAACGCTTCGCGCGCTTCTACGGCGACGACGTCACGGTCGAGTGCCCGACCGGGTCCGGTCAGCAGCAGACGCTGAGCGAGGTCGCGGCCGAACTGTCGCGCCGGCTCGTCGCGACCTTTCTCGACGACAGCGACGGCCGCCGGCCTGCGTTCGGCTCGGCCGAGAAGCTCCAGCACGACGGCGCGTTGCACGACCGGCTGCTGTTCAACGAGTACTTCCACGGCGACACGGGCGCCGGCCTGGGCGCGTCCCACCAGACCGGCTGGACCGGACTCGTAGCCGATCTCATCACAAGGAGGAATCGAGGATGAGCACCACACCCATCGGCGACCACGCCTTGATCTCGGACTGTCGGTCGGCGGCTCTCGTCCACCGCGGCGGGTCGGTCGAGTGGCTGTGCTGGCCCCGCGTCGATGCGCCGTCGATCTTCGGCCGGCTACTCGACCCCAGCGCGGGCCACTGGTCGATCGCACCCGTCTCGGACGCGAGCGTCGAGCGCCGCTACGTCGACCGCACCATGGTGTTGGAGACCACCTTCACCACGCCGTCGGGAACGGTTTCTGTCACCGATGCACTCGCGACGGGCTCGGGCGAGCGGGGCCATCAGCTCGGCCATCGCTCTCCCCGTCTTCTGATCCGCCGCGTCACCGGCGTGGCCGGCGCGGTCGAGGTCGCGTTGGAGCTCGTCGTCAGGCCCGAGTATGGCCTGGTCACACCCGTCGTCGTGCGCTTCGACGGCGGGGTGCGTCTCCAGGGTGGGCCGAACGTCATGGCCCTCTCGACACCGGTCCCGGTGACCGTGGCCGACGGCCGGATCACCGCCCGATTCACGATCGCGGTAGGCGAGTCGCTGTCGTTCGGCCTCCACCATCGCAGCACCGACGAGCCGGCCCCTCGCGCTTCCAGCCAAGCCGAGCTCAACCGTCGCCTCAACGGGACCATGGCCACGTGGCGATCGTGGGCACGACTTCACCAGCGCTACGAGGGTCCCTGGCGGCACCTCGTCCACCACAGCGGCCGCGTCCTGCAGGCCCTGACGTTCGCGCCGACGGGCGCCATCGCCGCGGCGCCGACGACATCGCTGCCCGAGTCCGTCGGTGGCGGCCGCAACTGGGACTACCGCTACTCGTGGGTGCGCGACGCCAGCTTCACCGTCGATGCCCTGTGGGTGGCGGCCTGCCCCGACGAAGCCGACGCCTTCTTCACGTACATGGCCACATCGGCGGCGGCGCAGGTGCGACGCGGAGGTGACCTACAGATCATGTTCGGGGTCGGCGGCGAGCACGACCTCACCGAACGCGAGCTCCCCCACCTGTCCGGTTGGCGTGACAGCCGTCCGGTGCGGATTGGCAACGGCGCCTGGGACCAGCGCCAGCTCGACGTCTGCGGC
>DASXAI010000260.1:0-1939 GCA_036406775.1 Acidimicrobiales bacterium | reverse complement strand
CTTCGAACCGGAGCACGTCGAGCGAGTTCATCGCCGCGACGATCCCCTTTCGATCCAGGCTGCCGAGCTGAACGGCCTTCTCGAGCAGCTGCGCCGTGGCCTGAGCCTGGTAGTAGCCGAACGAGAAGTAGTAGTTGGGTGTCTGGTCGGGCTTGTAGGTCTGCACCCGCTTGGCGAAGGCGACGGCCTCCGGCACGCCCGGGTCGCCCCACTGGGGTCCGACGGCCGCGATCATCACGTGGCTGGCCATGTAGTCCTTGAGGGGCGTCGCCAGGAGGGCGTCGACCCAGGCGGGCGACTGGCCGATCCACTGAGGCGTGTACCCCAAGGTGGCGGCGGTGCCGAGGATCTTGCCGAACTCGGTCGGCAGCGCCACGGCGAACACGATCTCGGCGCCGCTGTTCTGCAGCTCCTTCACCTGGGCGGTGAAGTCCTGGTCGCCGACCTTGAACCGCGGGACGGCCACGACGTCGAAGCCCAGCTGCTGAGCGGCGAACTGCACGCCTTCGAGGCCGGCCTCGCCGTAGACGTCGTTCTGGAGGATGACGGCGACCTTCTTACCCTGGCCGCCACCTTCCTTCATCATGTAGTCCATGGCGTTGATGGCGTCGATCTGGTAGGGCTCGATCACCGGGAAGAGTTGCTGCTCACGCACCCAGAACGCATCCTGGGAGGCCGGGGCGGCGACGATGTTGTCCGCCTTGAGGAGCGGCAGGAGCGCCAGCGTCGGCGCTGTGCCCATCACCTGGGAGAACATCACGACGTCGTCCTTCATCTTGTTGTACTTCTGGACCGTGGTCGTGGCGTCGTAGAGGTTGTCCTCGAGCACGAGCTGGACCGGGTACTTCCCGGCGATGCCGCCGTGCTCGGCGTTGTAGTACTTCCAGAACACGTCCTGGCCGGCCGCCAACTGCGCCCCGATCACCGCGGGGGTGCCGCTCAGCGCCGTGATGTCGCCCAACTTGATGGTCTTGCCGTCGAAGCCTGGCGCGCGGGCCAGCTCCTTGGTGGGAGCCGGCGTCGTCGCCGCCGCCGGCGCACTCGTGGCGGCGGGCGCCGTCGTCTGGGTGGCAGCGGCGGCCGTGGTGGATGCGCTCTTGGCGTTGTTGTCGCCACCGCAGGCCGCGATGACGAGGCCGGAGACGGCTACCGCGGCCGCGAGCACTGTTCGCATTCGTCGTCGTGTCATGGTCGAACTCCTTTCAGTGAATGTCGGTCAATACGAGAAGGGCCAGGCCCGGAAGTACGCCTTTATTCGCAACCACAAGGCGGCGAGCCCCCGGGGCTCGAGGACCAAGAAGGCGATGATCAGGGCCCCGAAGAGGGCCTGGTTCAACGAGAAGACGGTGATGCCTTGGGCCCCGGGCTTGGACGCGACTCCCGGGATCCAGTCACTGAACTCCTCGATCACACGGGGCAGCGCCGTGATGAAGAGCGCGCCGAGGATCGGTCCGAACGTCGTGCCGACACCGCCGACGACGATCATGGCGATGTACTGGAGCGACACGAACAGGGTGAAGTCACTCGGTGAGATGAACTGCTGGTAGGAGCCGAAGAGGGCGCCGGCCATCGCCGCCAGTGAGCTCGACACGACGAAGGCGAGCACCTTGGTGGAGGCCAAGTGGATGCCGATGGCCTCGGCGGCGGCGTCGCGGTCGCGCACGGCCTGCATGGCCCGTCCGGCCCGTGATCTCGTGAGATTCTTCGCCGTCAATGCCACCACGGCCACGAGGATCCAAATGAGGTAGAAGTAACCCTGGTCCCGCGTGAACGAGTGCCCGAGCACGCTGAGGTGGGCGAAGTCGACGGGTCCCACCACCGGCGGAGCGTCGACCGGTGTGCCGTTCAGGCCACCGGTGACCGAGTCCCAGTTCTCGAACAGGTGCTGGCCGAGGAACACCAGGCCGAGCGTGATGATGGCGAGGTAGTTGCCTCGCAG
>DASXAI010000259.1:0-4575 GCA_036406775.1 Acidimicrobiales bacterium | reverse complement strand
CGCGCCACATGGCGGAAGTCCGCCGACAGACAGTGCTCGAGGCCACTGGCGTGCGCCTCGAGCACGTCGGCTCGTTCTCCTTCGACCCCGAAGTGGCGCGAGGGAACATCGAGGGCTTCTGTGGCGTGGCGCAAGTACCGCTCGGTTTCGCCGGACCGCTGCTGGTCGACGGAGAGCACGCCCGCGGCGAGTTCTTCGTGCCGTTGGCCACCAGCGAGGGCACGTTGGTCGCCAGCTACGGGCGCGGCATGCGGCTCACACGCGAGGCGGGCGGCGTCAAGACCACGGTGGTCGACGACGCCATGCAGCGGGCGCCACTCTTCGTCTTCCGCGACGCCCGCGCCGCACGCGCCTTCGGGAGTTGGGTCGACGAACACTTTCCGGCCATGAGGGCCAGAGCGGAGGCGAGCGATCCGTTCGCCACGCTCGTCCGGGTCGAGCAGTACGCCGTGGGCAAGATGCGGTTCCTGCGCTTCGACTACACGACGGGTGACGCCGGGGGCCAGAACATGGTCACGAAGGCGACACACGACGTCTGCAAGTGGATGATCGACCAGGGACTCGACGGACTCGAACACTTCACCCTGTCCGCCAACATCGACACGGACAAGAAGCACTCCGCCCTCAACACGCTGCACACACGAGGCAAGCGGGTCGTGGCCGAGGTCACCGTCCCGGCCCCAGTGATCGAGCGGGTGATGCACACGACCGGTGACGCGCTCTACCGGCAGCGCCAGTTGTCGAACGTGGGGACCCTGCTGGCCGGGGCGGTGAACAACGGCGCCCACTACGCGAACGGCATCGCCGCGATGTTCATCGCATGCGGCCAGGATGTAGCCAACGTGGCGGAGGCAGCGGCGGGAATCAGCTACACGGAACTTCGCGACAACGGCGACTATTACTTCTCGATCACCATTCCCTCTCTCATCGTGGCGACCTGTGGTGGCGGAACGGCACTGCCGACGCAACGGGAGTGTCTGGAGGTACTCGGCTGCTATGGCCCCGGCAAGGTGCGCAAGTTCGCCGAGATCGTGGCGGCAACGGTGCTGTGCGGAGAACTCTCCCTGGGCTCCGCCATCGTCTCCGACCAGTGGGTCTCGAGCCACGAATCGCTCGGCCGAAACCCTCCGCCTTCATCGCCAGCAAAGCGAGGCGATTCGCCCCGATAGTCCGACCCCGCCCGGCTCACGCGTCGATTCCCTCGCGCGAGCCGGGCCGGACCGGTGGCATGCGGCGAGCACGACGAAGCCGTGGCGAACTGATGGTCGCGCAGGTGTCCGGACGCATTGGAAGGGCGCAGCGCTACGGTGCGGCTCCGTGCCCGAGCGCCTCCCTCTGCTCTTCTTCGACCGGGAGCTCCCGCCCGAGCACACCGATCTCGTGACCGGACGAGCCCGGGTGTGCGGACCGGACGACAGCGGGCTGGCCGAAGCGGACGCCGTCGTCGCCGCCCTGCGGAGGTGGGACGACGCGGCCATGGCCAGTGGCCCCAAGCTGAAAGTGATCTCTCGCATCGGCGTGGGCTACGACACGGTGGACGTGGCCGCCGCCACCGCCCGAGGCATTGTCGTGTGCCACGCTCCGGACGCGCCGACGGTGTCGACGGCCGAGCACACCATCGGCCTTCTGCTCGCCGTGACCAAGCGGCTGCCAGCGTTGATGCAGCGCGCCGCCGACGGGCTGGCGGCCGGCAAGGCCGAAGGCATGGAGCTCGACGGCCGGGTATTGGGACTCCTCGGCTACGGCCGCATCGCGCGACGGGTCGCGCGCACCGCACGGGCCCTCGGCATGGACACGATCGCCCACGACCCGTTCATGACCCCCGCGGAGGGCGACGAGACGCGCTTCGTGTCAACCGACGACCTCTGGCGGTACTCCGACGTCATCACGCTCCATGCGCCGGCCACGACCGACACCCATCACGTCGTCGACGACGCGACGTTCAGCCAGATGAAACCGGGCGCCTTCCTCGTGAACTGCGCGCGCGGCTCGCTGGTCGACCATGTCGCGCTCCTGGGTGCGCTCGACGACGGGCGCCTTGCCGGGGCCGGCCTGGACGTCACCGAACCCGAGCCGCTCCCGAGCGGACACCCGCTGCTGAGCCATCCCCGTGTGATCGTGACGCCGCACATGGCGTCGAGCACGGTCGCAGGCCGCCGCCGGCTCTATACGCAGGCGATCGACAACGCCCTCGCGGTGTTGAGCGGGTTGCCGGCGACCGTCGTGCCCGAACAGGGCCGCCGCTCGTGACGACGACGAGGATGCCCGGTACGGTTGATTTCCTCGACGAGCCGGGAGGCGAGCAGTGCCGTACGACCTGGTGATCCGTAATGGTGACGTCGTCGACGGGTCGGGATCGCCGCGCTTCCGAGCCGACGTCGGTGTCCAGGGCGGCCGCATCGTCACGATCGGCCGTATCCGCGAGCGGGGCGCCGCCGACATCGACGCCGAGGGCCACGTGGTCACGCCGGGCTTCATCGACGGCCATACCCACATGGACGCCCAGGTGTTGTGGGATCCGCTCGGGACGTGCTCGTGCTACCACGGCGTCACCAGCGTCATCATGGGCAACTGCGGCTTCACGTTGGCACCGGCCCGACCCGAGGAACGTCACCTCGTCGTGCGCAACCTCGAACGGGCCGAGGACATCTCCGCCGCCGCCATGGCCGAGGGCATCGAGTGGACCTGGGAGACGTTCCCCGAGTACCTGGAGGCACTGGAACGCGCTCCGAAGGGCATCAACTACGGGGCCAACATCGGCCACTCGGCGTTGCGAACGTGGGCGATGGGCGAGCGGGCGTTCGACGCGGAGGCGACCGACGACGATCTCGCCGTCATGACGCACCAGCTCCGCGACGCGTTGCGGGCGGGCGCCATCGGGTTCACGACCAGCCGCACGACGAACCACGAGACGACCGACGGACGTCCGGTGGCGTCTCGGATCGCGAGCTGGGCCGAGGTCGAGGCTCTGGTCGGCGTCATGGGCGACGAGGGCGGCGGCATGTTCGAACTCGCCCAGGAACCGGCGGCGCGGTCGAACGATCCGGCCGCTCGAGCCGAGTTCTTCGGGCGTATGCAGGCCCTGGCGACGCGCACGGGCGTACCGGTCACCTTCGGCGTGCTGGCCACGACCCGCGACGGCGGAGATTGGCGTGGCCAGCTCGATCTCATCGACTCGACGGTCCAGACCGGTGGTCAGATGTGGGCGCAGGCCCATGCGCGCGAGTTCTCGGTCATGTTGTCGTGGAGGACCCGTCTTCCCTTCGACAACCTGCCGGTCTGGCGCGACGTACGGGCACTGTCGTTGGACGAGCAAGCGTCCGCGCTCCGCGATCCGAGGCTGCGGGCCCGTCTGGTGGAAGTCGCCCACGAGGGCCCGTACGGCCACGGGATCGGCGCCGAGACACGCGCCCCCGACTACGACTGGATCCGCATCTTCGAGCGGCCCGTTCCTCCCAACCCCACCGTGGCCCAGCGGGCGACGGAGCTCGGACAGGATCCGGTCGACGTGATGATCGACCTCGCCCTGGCCACCAACTTCGAGCAGTTCTTCGCGCAGATCATCGCCAACCGCGACCCCGAGCACGTCCTGTCGATCATGAAGCACCCCCGTGCCCTCGTGACCTTCTCCGACTCCGGAGCCCACGTCAGTCAGATCATGGACAGCTCGCTCCAGACGCATCTCCTCGCCTATTGGGTGCGCGAACGGCAGGCGTTCACACTGGAAGACGCAGTGCGTAACCTCACAGTCGCGCCGGCGACGGCCTGGAATCTCCCCGACCGCGGTCTGGTACGCACCGGGTTCGTCGCCGACCTCAACGTCATCGACCCGGCCCGGGTCGAGCCGGCGATGCCCGAAGTCGCCCATGATCTTCCGGCTGGCGCCAGACGCCTCGTGCAGCGCGCTGTCGGCATCCGGTCCACGATCGTCGGCGGCGAAGAGGTGCTGGCCGACGGCAAACCCACCGGCGCGCTCCCGGGTGTCGTGCTGCGGCGGTAACGGCCGTGGTCTCGACCGGGCGCCGTCTCGCGCTGACGCGCTGACTGCTATTGGGTCGTGCAGACGAGACAGGGGTCGTGGCTGCCGAGGACGAGGGCGCGTACGGCGCGGCCGGATTCATCGGCAGGGAGACCGACCAGGCTCTGTTCGAAGTGGCCGGGAACGGCGTGCGAGTCGCGAGGGCTCGCGTTCCACGTCGTGGGCGTGATCACCTGGTACGTGCTGATCCGTCCGGCTCGCAGAGTGACCCAGTGCATCAACGTGCCCCGGGTGGCGTTGGTCAGGCCGAATCCGTCGGCGTCGTCATCGATGTCCGCTGGCTTCGGCGGCTCGAGCACGGGATCTCCGAGGGCACCCTCGAGCTCGTCGAACCAGCCGCGCATCAGGTTGAGTAACGCCGCGCCCCGAGTCCAGCGCACGAGTTGGCGCAGATAGGCGTTGATGCCGTATGCCGCGGCCAGCGCGGTGGTCAGCTGGTCTTCGGCCACCAGGAGCTCGGCCAGCGGCCCGAGTTGCATGACCAGGTTGTCGGGTCCGTACCGGGGTGCAGTGGCCCAGCTGTACGACTCGGGCCG
>DASXAI010000258.1:0-2097 GCA_036406775.1 Acidimicrobiales bacterium | reverse complement strand
GGTGCGTCGCTCTTGAACGCCGTGAAGCGGTAGGTGCCCAGCTCGAACCCTTCGGCCACCGCCTGCGCGATGGCTGTACGTGACAGACCCGGCGCGTCGACGTCGGCCAGCGACGTAGCGACGCTGGCACGCCGCCCGGCCGCGCGGGCCAGCGCCGCCGCGGCATCGCGCAACGTCGTCGCCGTCACGCCCGACGCGTCCCCGAGCCCGACGGCGACGAGCGACGGTCCGGAGCCGACTGGGACCTGGAGGGTCTGGCCGGGTTTGGCCTCGAAGCCCAATTCCGTCAGCCGGGCCCTCGACAGGCCTAGCTGGCGGGGCACGGGGCCGGTGGCGAAGACAGGAACGCCGACGACCGCGATGTCACGGGGGTTGGCGGCAGCGACCTCGAACGTGAGGGTCACGTCTGCTCCTCGGTTGGGGGAACGGGCCCGCCGGCTGGCGGAGCCGCTCCTTCGGTTGTGACGTCACTCGTCGTGGGCACCGTGGTCGCCACCGAACGGGTCGGCCGGGATTCCACCTCCTGCCAGCGGGCCATCGTCCACAGCAGGTCGGACAGGCGGTTGAGGTACGGGCCGACGAGTGAGGGGGCGGGCGCCGCGGCCAGCGACAGCCGTTCGGCCCGGCGGACCACGGTTCGGGCGAGGTCGAGCCACGCCGCCGACACGGTCTCACCGGGCACCACGAACTCTTCGGGCGGTTCGAAGCGGGCGTCCAGATCGTCGATGAGGTGTTCGAGCCGCTCGACCATCTCGGGCCCGACGGCGGTCGTGCCGGCGGACAGCTTGTGGCGATTCTCCGGCAGCGTCGCCAGCTCGGCCATGAGCACCCAGAGGTCGCGCTCCAGGCCGATGACCAGCTCAGTGAGCTCGCCGACCGGGCTGTGGACCCGAGCCAGGCCGAGCAGGGCCTGCGCCTCGTCCACCGTGCCATAGGCCGACGGCAGCTCGCTGTCCTTGCCCACCCGGCCGCCGTGGAAGAGACCGGTCGTGCCGTCGTCGCCGGTCTTGGTGTAGATGCGACGGGCCATGGGTGCGGCGACGCTACCGCGCGAGGCGCCGGATAGCGTTGGTGCGATGGCCCCCCAGCCCTACCTGGACGCCGTCCAGGACCGGATCGTCGTCTTCGACGGCGCGTTCGGGACGTTCATCCAGGCCCTCGATCTGTCGGCCGACGACTTCGGTGGCCCCACCCTCGAGGGCTGCAACGAGATGCTGTGCCTCACACGGCCCGACGTCATCGCCAGCATGCACGACGAGTTCTTCGCCGTCGGGGTCGACGTGATCGAGACGGCGAGCTTCGGTTCGTTCGGGATCGTGCTGAACGAGTACGGCGTGGCCGACAAGGCCCACGAGCTGAACGTCGCCGCCGCTCGCATCGCCCGAGAGGTGGCCGACGGGTACGCCGCCGACGGCCGGCCGCGCTACGTCGCCGGCTCCATCGGGCCGGGCACCAAGCTGCCATCGCTCGGCCATGTCCGCTTCGCCGAACTCCGCGACGCCTACGAGGTCCAGGCCCACGGGCTCCTCGAGGGCGGCGCCGACCTGCTCATCATCGAGACCTGCATGGACCTGCTGCAGGCGAAGGCAGCGATCATCGGGTCCCGGCGGGCCATGCAGGCCATCGGCCGCGTCGTTCCGTTGCAGGTGCAAGTGACGATGGAAACGACTGGGCGCATGCTCGTCGGCTCAGAGGTCGGCGCCGGCCTCACCTCTCTCCTCGCCATGCGGCCGGACGTGCTCGGCATCAACTGCGCGACGGGTCCGGCCGAGATGCAGGAGCACGTGCGCTACCTCGCCCAGCAGTGCCCCATCCCCGTGAGCGTGCTGCCCAACGCCGGTCTGCCGAGCGTGGTCGACGGTCGCACCCACTACGACCTCGCGCCCGAGGAACTGGCCCAGTTCCACCAGCACCACGTCGTCGACCTCGGCATCTCGGTGCTCGGCGGCTGCTGCGGTACGACCCCCGCCCACCTCAAGGCCGTCGTGGACGCCTTGAGCGGCTTGGAGCCGGCGCGCCGCTCCCCGAACTACGAGCCCAGCCTGACGTCCATCTACTCGCCGGTGACCATCGAACAGGACACCAGCATCTTGATCA
>DASXAI010000257.1:0-7447 GCA_036406775.1 Acidimicrobiales bacterium | reverse complement strand
TGAGTTTGGGCTGCCCGGGGGGCGGCTCGGTCTCGATGTAGCCGCTGACGTAGCGCGCCGGCAGGCCGGCGGCGCGCACGCAGCCGATGGCGAGGTGGGCGAAGTCCTGACACACACCGCGCCGGCTGGCCACCACGTCAGCAAGGGGCGTGGTGACGTCCGTAAACGTCGGGTCGAACACGAAGTCGGTGTGGATCCGGTGCGCGAGATCGATCACCGCGTCGTGGAACGGGCGCCCCGGCCCAAACGACGGGCGGGCGTACTCGACGACGGCGTCCTCGACCGGTACGAGGGACGATGGAAGGGCGCACTGCCGGGCCAGCAGGCCGTCGGCCGAACCGTCGCCAGCCAGGAGCGCCGGTACGTCCTCCCATGGCGGGGAGGCCAAGGGCGGCTCGGGCACGATGACGCTGACGTCGCTCGTCGCCGTGACGGTCAGGTGCTCGTGCGGATGTTCGAGGGCGAGGTACGAGACGAGGTTGCCGAACCCGTCGATGTGGGTGTGGCGATGATCGGGCGGCGGTTCGATCGTGATGTCGGCCGTCGTGACGTGCTGGTAGGGCGTCTCCCGCACGAGCAGGTGCACGATGGTCTGGCCGCTCGTCACCGGACCGCCGTAGCGGTAGTCGGTGCGGTGCGTGACCCGGTAGCGCGTCGGCGCCGTCATCCTGCCCCCCGATGGAACTGCCTCCCGTCGCCCTGGTCGGCGAACCAGCGGGTGACGAAGGCGTCGGCCAACTGCAGCAGGGGCGCTCGCGCCGCCAGCACGGTGTGATCGACGGCGGCGTGCCGGGCGCGCCCCGCGCCCTCGGGCTCGACCTCGCGCCACGGCGTCTCGAACAGCGCCCGGGCCGACGCCTCGACCAGTTCGGCGTGGTGCTCGCGGTCGGCGTGGTGGGGCAGGCCGGCCAGGTCCTCGGTGAGGCGGTCGAGTTGGAACGCGAGCGATCGGGGATTGGTGTCGTCGACCAGTACGAGCGACAGCACGGCATCGAGGGCGACGTCACTGCGGTGGCGGCGCCGGTACTCGACCAGGCTCTCGACGGCCGTCAGCACCGTCTCGTAGAGCGGCTGCGTGGCCTCGGGCTCGACCACCGGCGCCAGCGCCGCCTCCACCACGCCCAGCAGCAGGAGCGCTCGCTCCAACCGGCGGCCGATGTCGAGAAAGCGCCACGCCGGCCCCCGCACGGTGGCGTCAGTGGCCAGACCGGCCAGGGCGCTCTCGGCCAGCACCACGCGGTCGAGCGACTCGACCACCCGGTAGGCCGGCGTGGCGGCGTCGACGTCCTCGAGCACGGTCCGCTCGGCCTCGAGCATTCCCAGCACACGCCACGTCGTGGTGGACAGGAACTCCCGCACCGACTCGGCCGACCGGTGGAGCCGCCACAGGCTGTCGGTGACGCTCCCCGACCGGCCGTCGAGGGCGAGCGCGGTCTCGGTGGCGATGTCGTCGCCCACCGGCCCGGTGCCCGCCAGCGGTCCGCCGCTGACGGTGCGGATGGCGGCGAGGGCCGGCCGACGCCAGCCCGCGACGGCGACGAGTTCGGGCTCGTCCTCGGCCCGCGTGACGACGGCCCGCACGAGCCGCGACACCGCCTCGGCCTGCTCGGCCCGCCGCCCGAACCAGTAGAGCGCCTCGGCCGCCCGGCTCGGCAGCGACGCCCGCAGGTCGATCTGGGGTATCTCGAGTTCCTGGCGCCGCCGAACGCGCGCCACCACGCGATCGGGCTCAGCCGCGACCCACACGTCCTTGCCGGTGCCGTGGGGTTGTCCCAGGAGCGGCCGGCCCGCGTCGACGATACGACCGAGGCCGCCGGGCAGGGCGGCGTAGCCGTCCGGTGCGGCCACCACCTGGGCCCGCACGACGACCGTGCCCGGCGTGACGGCGCCGCGTTGGAGCACCGGTGTGGTGGCGAAAACGACCTTCTCCTGGGCCGCGTAACGGTGGGGCGCCCGTCTGATCCGCTGGCGCCACGCGTCGGCCTCGGCTTCGGTGAGGTCACCGCCGAAGGCGGACGCCAGCGGGGCGACGGGATCGGTGTCGTGCAACACCATGCGGTCGAGTTGATCGAGCACCGTGGCCCGCTGGTCCGGGTCGCCGCACCACAACGTCGTCAACGGGGCCAGCCGCAGCCGTTCGCCGAGCAGGTACGGGCACAGCACGTCGAGGTAGGCCTGCAGGGCGAGACTGCCGGCGATGGCCGAGCCCGGCGCGTTGGCCACACCGACGCCGTGCTCGCGTGTCGCCTCCACCAGACCGGGCACACCCGTCGCCGACTCGGGTTCGAGCTCCAGCGGGTCGGCGCCGGCGTCGTCGACGCGTCGCAGGACGGTGTCGATCGGCTCCAACCCGGCCCGCGCGCGCAGCCATACCCGGCCGCCCCGCACGGCCAGGTCGTCGCCCTCGACCAGGTTGTAGCCGAGGTAGCTCGCGAGGTACGAGTGCTCGAAGTAGCTGGGGTGGCCGATGCCGGGCGTCAGGATCACGACGCGCGGGTTGTCCCGCCCGGTCGGTGCGAGGGCGGCGAGAGCCGACCGCAGCGATGCGAAGTAGTCGGCCATGGCGCGCACGCCGAGGGCCCGGTAGGTGTCGGGGAAGAGGCGTGTCAGGACGGTGCGGTTCAGGACGGCGTACCCGGCGCCCGACGGCGCATCGGCATGATCGGCGAGGACGCACCACCGCCCGGACCCGTCGCGCACCACATCGGCGCCGTACACCACGAGCCGGCGGCCGGCGGCCGGGACCACGCCGTGACAGGCCGGCCGGTACGCACGCGACCCGAGCACGAGCTCGGCGGGGACGACGCCGTCGCGCAGCAACGCCCGGTCGCCGTAGAGGTCCTCGAGCACGGCGTCGAGCAGCCGGGCGCGCTGCACCAGGCCCTGCTCGAGGACCGACCATTCGCGCGCCGACACCACCAGCGGCACGGGATCGATCTGCCACGGGCGGCTGGCGTCGGTGCCGTCGTCGTGCACGACGTGGCTCGCTCCCTCGGCCACCAGCAGTCGCTCGGCCCGCAGCCGGCGCTCGTTGATCTCTCCCGGGCCGAGCCGCGTGAAGGTGTCGACGAGCTGCTGCCACGGCTCGCGCACCTGGCCTCGTTCGTCGGTGAGCTCGTCGTACCGGCCCGGCTCGGGCGAGTAGGCGGCGAGGGTGACGGCGCGGTCCATGACGATCGTGTTCTAGAACGCGACCGCGACTGGTTGCACGTAGGTCTCCACGAGCCGGTCGTGAATAGCCGCCAGCGCGATCTGCAGTTCGTCGGCCAGCTCGTGCAGCCCGGCCGCGCCGAGGTCGTCGAGCGGCGTGTCGACCACGACGCGGCGGGCCTCGTCGCACGCGGGCAGAACGAGCTCCGACCGCGGCAGACGGGACAGGCTGTCGGCCACGTCGGCCAGGCAGCACGTCACCGAGCGCGGGAAGGCGCCGTCGAGCAGGAGGAACCGCAAGGCCGCCGGACCCTCCACGGGCAGCCGGGTGGTCCGGTGGTACATCTGCAGCGCGCTGAGCGATCGCAGCACGCTCATCCACTGCACGTCCTCGTACTGGCCGCCCCCTCCGGCCTGGGTGGCCATCAGCGCGCCGGCGCTGACGTCGAGGACCCGCGTCGTCATGTCGGCCCGTTCGATCGTGCGGCCGAGGCG
The DNA here is from genome assembly GCA_036406775.1 of Acidimicrobiales bacterium. Lineage (GTDB taxonomy): Bacteria > Actinomycetota > Acidimicrobiia > Acidimicrobiales > Ilumatobacteraceae > DASXAI01. Next base: position 3,802 of record DASXAI010000257.1, on the reverse strand, counting down.
GACGAACTCGTAGGCCGCGTCCCGGCTCATGGTCGACAGGACGAACCCTTCGGTGCGCAACGACTCGGTGACGATCCGCTCGAGGAAGCGTGACCGGCTGGGCCGGGCCACGCCATCACGGTGATGGCTGACGACGTACAGGTAGAGGTCGTTGACGCTCTGCCACGCCTCCCGTGGCACCACCTCCCGGCACGTGCGCAGGTCCTCGCGCGCCTGCTCGACACTCATCAGGATGCTGCCGGCGTTGCTCCGGTCAGACACGAGGTACCGCACGATCGACAGCTCGTCGGCCGCGTCATGTCCGGCGTCGAACTCCTCCCTTCCGCCCATGATGGCGAGCAGCGGCTCCCACGTGAGCGGCACCGAGGTCGGCAGGTCGACGATGAGGTTGGTGTGCTCGCGGACGATCCGGGCGGTGTCCTCGGCTCGCTCCAGGTAGCGCGCCGCCCAGTACAGGTTCTCGGCCACCCGCGACAGGAGCATCAGGCCGACTGCACCTGACGCTGGCCGCCGTAGACCGGCGGCAGGGTCCGGTCGACGATCCACGTGTCCTTGCTGCCGCCCCCCTGGCTCGAGTTCACGACGAGCGAGCCCTCGGGCAGGGCGACACGCGTCAGACCGCCCTTGGTCACGTAGCTCGTGCGGCCGGTGAGGATGAAGGGGCGCAGGTCGAGGTGACGCGGCTCGAGCCGGCCGTCGATCAGCGTGGGCGCCGTCGACAGCGTGAGGATCGGCTGGGCCACCCAGTTGCGGGGGTCGGCCTCGATGGCGGCTACACGGTCGTCGAGCTCGGCCCGAGTGGCGCGGTTGCCGATCAGGATCCCGTAGCCGCCACTCTCGTTGGCCGGCTTCACGACGAGATCGCCGATGTTGTCGATCACGTGACGGCGCTCGTCCGGGTAGAGGCAGCGCCACGTCGGGACGTTCGGGAGGATCGGTTCGGCGTCGAGGTAGTAGCGGATGATCTCCGGTACCCAGGCGTAGACGACCTTGTCGTCGGCGAACCCGGTGCCGGGCGCGTTGGCGATGGCCAGTGTGCCGGCCCGCCACGCCCGCATGAGACCGGGCACGCCGAGCGCCGAGTCGGGCCGGAACACCTCCGGGTCGAGGAAGAGGTCGTCGATGCGGCGGTAGATCACGTCGACCCGCCGGGGGCCGGCGATGGTGCGCATGTAGACGACGTTGTCGTCGTCGACGAACAGATCGCGGCCCTCGACCAGCTCCACACCCATCCGTTGCGCCAGGAAGCTGTGCTCGAAATAGGCGGAGTTGTAGATGCCGGGCGTCAGGACGACGACACACGGCGGCTCGTCACGCGGGGCGGCGATCGACGTCAGCAGCTTCGACAGCTCGGCGGTGTAGCCGTCGACGGGCAGGACGCTCTGGCGCTCGAACAGGTCGGCGAAGGCCCGCTTCGAGACGAGGCGGTTCTCGAGCACGTAGCTGACGCCCGACGGCACGCGGAGGTTGTCCTCGAGCACGTACATCGTGCCGTCGGCATCCCGCACGAGGTCGCTGCCGCTGATGTGGGCCCACACGCCGAAGGTGGGGTGAACACCACGGCACTCGGGCCGGAGGTTCGCGCTGCCGGTGAGGAGCTCCTTCGGGAACACGCCGTCGTCGACGATGCGCTGGTCGTTGTAGACGTCGTCGATGAAACGGTTCAGGGCCTGGAGGCGCTGGACGAGCCCGGCCTCGAGCGCCGACCACTCGTGGGCGTCGATCACCCGGGGTACGACGTCGAAGGGCCACGCCCGGTCGATGCCCCGGTCGTCGGAGTGGACGGTGAAGGTGATCCCCATGGTGAGGATGTCGAGGTCGGCCAAGTCTTGGCGGGCCTGGAGCTCGCCGCTGCCGAGGGCGTGCAGCTGGGCCACCAGCTCGGCCGCCGCCGGCCGGGACGACCCGTCGGGCTGGAGGAGCTCGTCCCACGCCCCCCGCAGGGTCCGCAACGCCACCATGGACACATAGCCTGCCTAACAACGGCCGATGTCGCGTCCATGAGCAGTCGATGTCGGCTCCGTGAACGCCCCTCCGCGCCCTCCTCCTCGCCCTCCTCCTCGCCGATGTGACGGTTTTGCCCGTCTGGCGTGCATTTCCGTCACATCGACGCCGAAAGGTCGGGGCGGAGTCGTCTAGGGCGTCGCGACCGACGGGTATGCACCGGCCATGGTGGACATCGACGGAGACATGACCGACATCGGCGCCCTCGTCGCCGCCGACCATGCGGAGATCCGCCAGCACTTCGTGGAGTTGCACCGCGATACGGACACGCCGGGCGTGCGCCGGGCGCTCGTGCGGGACCTGCTGACGGACCTGACCGCGCACTGCGAGGCGGAACAGCGAACCGTGTATCGCGTGGTGGAGGACCAGCTCGGCCGGGATGCGGCGGAAGCGCTGCGCCGCGACCACGACGAGCTCGACCGCCTGATCGGCGCCGTGTTGGACGCGCGGGGTGAGCCACAGCAGCGCTCCGTGCTGGCCGATCTCGAGCGCTGCGCCCGCGCCCACATGGATCGGGAGGAGCAGGAGATCCTGCCGCGGCTGGCCGAGCGGATCGGCATCAAGGGCCGGTCGTCCCTGGCACTGGCGTACGCCCAGACCCAGGACGCGTACAGCAGCGTGGTGGTGCGGCGGTCGGGTCGCGCCGGCTGATCAGCCCGTCTCGCGGCGATAGTCGTCGGCCCGCAGGTTGCGTTCGAGCCGGTCGAGCGGCTGACGGTCGTCGTCGGTCGCCAACGGCTCGACGGGCAGTTCGCCCTCCTCGACCAGGTCGAGGCGCAGCGGTCGGCGGGCCAGGACGATCGACCGGGCCCGGTCCACGTCGCCCTCGACGGCCAGGGTGACGCCGCGTTGGGCCGCCACCTCATGGGCCGGGCCACCCAGCGCGAGCGAGCCGCCGGCGACGAGCCCGACGATCGCACCGGCCAGGGCACCGACGCCGCACGTCACCAACAGGCGCGCCCACCACGCCAGGTCGGCCAGCGGGATCAGGGCGAACGGCACCCCGACGACAGCGCCGATAACAGCGCCGAGGACCACGGCGAACCAGCCGGCGCGCTCGGCGCCCGTGGAATGGTCGAGCTCATCCCGCATCTCGCTGCGTATCGACGCCATGTCGTCGCGCCGATCGTCGATCCGGATGGCGTCCCCGTCGACGCCGGCGGCGCGCAGCTCGGCGGCGGCGCGTACGGCTTCGTCGCGGTCACGGAAGACCGCTACCAGGCTCCTGATGGGTCCACGGTCGTTCACGCCCCTCGCGTACCCGGCGGGGATCGGAGCCAGTCGTGCGGGACGGCCATCATGAGCACATGGGAGCGGGACGACCGGGGCGGTACGTGGGCGTCGACGAGGCGATGGCTTCCATCCCCGACGGCGCCCGTGTCCTGCTCGGGTCCGGCTGTGGCGTGCCCCGCCACCTCGCCGCCGCCCTCGCCGATGCCCACGAGCGGTGGCGCCGCCTCGACATCGTCGCCGGCTACCTCTTCGAGCCCCTCGATCTGTTCGCCCACGCCGGGTCGCCGTTCTCCATCACGTCGCTCCACCCGACGCCGGCCCTGCGCGGCATCGATCCGGCCCACCTGCGCACGGTGCCGCTCCGCTACGGCGACCTGCCCCTGGCGCTCGGGCCTGACGGAGTGCTCGCGCCCGACGCCGTCCTGGTCCAGGTGTCGCCGCCCGACGCCGCCGGTCGGTACAGCCTGGGCGTGTCGGTGGGCGGCCTCGTCGACGCCGTGCGCCCGGCGCCGCTCGTCATCGCCCAGGTGAACGCCAGCGCGCCCTACGTGTACGGCGACGGCGA
>DASXAI010000256.1:0-3671 GCA_036406775.1 Acidimicrobiales bacterium | reverse complement strand
TCGGCGACCTCGCCGTAGGTCCACACGTCGCCCGGCTCGATGGCGGCGATGACCGCCAGGACGCGGTCGGTGAAGCCGATCACTCGCCGATGAGCGACCCGAACTCGCGCCACGCCGCCTCGATGCCGTCGAGGCGTTCGGTAGCGGAGCGCTGCAACCCGGCGGCCGCCGCCGACACGAGGGCGTTGGCCAGCGCGAGCGTGCCGACGTGGCTGTCGAACGGGCCCGCGCCCTGGGCCCGCACCACGAACGTCGACCACGCCAGATCGGCGAGGGGCGAGAGGGCGCCGTCGCACAGGGCCACGACCCGCGCCCCGCGGTCGCGGGCCAGGCGCGTCGTGTCGACGATCCAGCGCTCGTAGCGACGATGGTCGATGGCGATCAGGACGTCGCCCCACTGCACGTTGGCGACGTGGCGCGCCAGCCGCACGTCGGCGCCGAACCACACCGACACGCCCGGGCGCAACATGGCCAACTGGTCGTGCAGCAGCAAGCCGATGCCTCGCGACGCCTCCCCCGACAGCACGTGCACCTGATGACCCAGGTCGGCGAGGGCCGCCGCCACTTCGTCGAAGGCGGCCGGTGACGCCGCCTCGAGCGTGCCCGCCACGTTGTCGAGCTCGACGGCGCGCACCCGGCCCAGCACGTCGGTGGGCGGCACCTCGCGGATCCGTTCGGCCGCGGGCCGCAGGCGTTGGCCGAGCTCGTCCTGGACGGCGCCTTGGAGCGCCGTGAACCCGTCGTAGCCGAGCTTGCTGGCGAAGCGCACCACCGTGGCGCCGCTGGTGGACGCCCGGGTGGCGAGGTCGGCCACTGTCCCGAAGGCGACACACTCGGGCGTGGTGAGGACGACGTCGGCGAGGCGGCGCTCGGCCGGCGTGAGGGCCCCCCGGGCCGCGTCGATGACGCTGGCGATCGTCACGGCCGGCGCCCGGGCCGCTGCGAAATGTTCATTACACTCAGGGAATCACAGGAACGGGAGTTACGAGAGCGATGGACCAGCGTATAGCGAACCGCATCGGTGGCCTGGCGGTCTTCCCGGACGGCCCCAGCTTCGACTCGACCAACCCGGCCCGCCCAGCCGACGTCATCGCCACGCTGCCGTCGTCCACAAACGCCGCGGTCGACCAGGCCGTCACCGCGGCCCGTGAGGCCCAGCGCGAGTGGGCGGCCCGTCCGGTGCCAGCCCGGGCCGAAGTGATCGCAGCCGCGGCCGAGGCCATCGGCGCGCGCAAGGACGACTTGGCCCGGCTGGTGGCGCGCGAGGCGGGCAAGATCCTCGTCGAAGCGGCCGGCGACGTGCAGGAGGCCGTCGACATGGGCCGGTTCGTCGCCGGGCAGGGCCGGGCCGCGGCCGGCGAGACAGTGCCGTCCGAGCTGCCCGGCAAGCTGGCGTGGACCACGCGTCAACCCGTCGGCGTGGTCGGGATGATCACGCCGTGGAACTTCCCGGTCGCCATCCCGTCGTGGAAATGCTTCCCCGCGCTGCTCGCCGGCAACGGCGTCGTGATCAAGCCGTCGGAGGAGGCGCCCGTGTGCGCCGATCGCTTCGTCGAGTGCCTCGTCGACGCGGGCGTGCCCGCCGGGCTCGTCAACGTCGTGCACGGCGCGGCCGAGCCGGGCACCGCCATCACCGTGCACCCCGGCATCGGTGCCGTGAGCTTCACCGGTTCGGTCCTGACCGGGCGGGTGGTCGCGGCGACGGCGATGGCCGCCGGCCCGAAGCTCGTGTCACTGGAGCTCGGGGGCAAGAACGCCATGGTCGTCCTGGCCGACGCCGATCTCGAGCTCGCCGTCGAGGGCGCCCTGTTCGGCGCCTTCGGGACGGCGGGCCAGCGGTGCACGTCGACGTCGAGGCTCGTCGTCCATCGCGCCGTCGCCGACGAGCTCGTGGCCCGCCTGGCCGAGCGGGCCGAGAAGCTCATGCTCGGCGACCCCCTCGACCCGAGCACCGATGTCGGCCCTGTCATCAACGCCCGCGCCGGCGAGCGCATCCTCGCCATGGTGGCCGCGGCCCGCGAGGAGGGCGGCGACGTCGTGCTCGGCGGCGAGGCCGTCACGGTGGCCGGCTGTGACGGTGGCACGTTCGTGGCGCCCACCATCGTGCGCGTCGAGCGCGGCCACACCATCGCCCGCCAAGAGGTGTTCGGTCCCGTGCTCGCCGTGATGGTGGTCGACGACGTGGCCGACGCCGTCGACGTCGTGAACGACACCGAGTACGGGCTGTCGGCCGCCGTGTACACCCGCGACATCGCCGCCGCCCTGTGGGCCGTCGAGCGCATCGACACCGGCATCGTGTACGTGAACGCACCCACCATCGGCGCCGAGATCCCGTTGCCGTTCGGCGGCACCAAGCACACCGGCAACGGCTTCCGCGAGGCCGGGACGCGGGGCATCGAGCAGTTCAGCCACGTGAAGACCGTCTACGTCGACTACTCCGGCCGGCTGCAGAAGGCACAGATCGACACCCATCCGTTCGAGGCGGAGGAGCAACCATGACCACGTTCGTGTCGACCTCGGCCACGGCCGAGTGGCTCGCTCGCGACGAAGCGGCGCTAGCCGGCGTGCTGTCCCGCACGTTCGGGATCGTGGCCGCCGAGGGCCGCGGCGCGTGGCTCACCGATGTCGAGGGCCGACGGTTCCTCGACCTCACGATGGGCATCGCCGTCAACAACATCGGGCATTGCCACCCTCGGGTCGTCGCCGCCGCCGAGCAGCAGCTGCGCCGGCTGATGCACACGTCGGTCACGGTCCACCACCAGCGCAACGTCGAGCTGGCCGAGCGCCTGGCGCAGTTGTGCCCGTTCCTCGACGAGCCCCAGGTCTTCTTCTGCAACACGGGCGCCGAGGCGGTGGAGGGCGCCATCAAGCTGGCCCGGCGCACCACGGGGCGGCCCGGAGTCATCGCCTTCCGGGGCGGCTTCCACGGCCGCACCCTCGGCGCCGTCTCGCTCACCACGGCCAAGGCCAAGTACCGCGAGGGCTACGAGCCGCTCGTCGGCGGGATCACGATCGCGCCATACGCCTACCCGCTGCGCCACGGTGGACCGGCCGCCGCCACCGACGCCGCCCTCGCCGGTCTCGACGAGATCCTCACCTTGCAGGCGCCGCCGTCGTCGGTGGCCGCCATGGTGGTCGAGCCTGTCCTGGGCGAAGGCGGATACGTGCCGCCGCCGGTCGAGTGGCTGCACGGCCTGCGCGAGCGCTGCGACCGCCACGGGATCCTGCTCGTCTTCGACGAAGTGCAAACCGGCATGGGCCGCACCGGCCGGCCGTTCGCAGCCGAGACGTTCGGCGTGCGGCCCGACGTCGTGCTGTTCGCCAAGGGCGTGGCGTCCGGACTGCCGCTGGGCGGCCTCATCGCGCCGAGGCGGCTCATGGCCCAGTGGCCTTCTGGAACGCACGGCACGACGTTCGGCGGCAACCCGGTGAGCTGTGCCGCTGCCCTGGCCACGCTCGATGTGCTCGAGCACGACGACCTCTACCGTCGCTGCCGCGTCGTGGGCTCCCGCCTGTTCGCGGCGCTGCGCGGTCACGCCGCCGGGCGCGCCTCGGTCCTGGAGGTGCGCGGCATCGGGATGATGATCGGCATCGAACTCGACTCCGCCGCCACTGCGGCAGCGGTGCAGCGCCAGTGCTTCGACGACGGCGTCCTCGTGCTCACCTGTGGG
>DASXAI010000255.1:0-1688 GCA_036406775.1 Acidimicrobiales bacterium | reverse complement strand
CTGGCAATGGCGCACGTCGCCGGCGGCGACGCCATGATCGCCTGCTTCGACGCCAAGTACCACTACTGGTTCTGGCGGCCCTACCAGGCGATCCCGCTGGCCGACACCGACGGCAACCCCGCCACGACGGCTGACCCGACGTGGACGCCGCTCGGCACGACCCCCAACTTCCCCGAATATCCGTCCGCGCACGCCTGCCACAGCACCGCCGTCGTCGGCGCACTCGATGCGTTCTTCGGCACCGACAAGGTCACCCTCACGCTCACCAGCCGCGCCCCCGGAGTCACCAACCGCACGCACACGTACGACCGCCTCCACGAGGTGGTGAAGGAGGTCGACTGGGCTCGCGTCGAAGTCGGCTTCCATTTCCGCAGCTCCGACCTGCAGGGATCCACCCTCGGCCGCAAAGTTGCTCGCTACGTCACCAACCACTACTTCCAGCCGGTCAACTGACGCGACGCACGCAGACGGGAGGCGGCCGACATCGGCCGCCTCCCGTAGCGCGTTCCGTGGGCAGTTCGTGCGGCACGCGCGGACATCACGTGACGTCCCTCCGTGCTGCGAGATGCTTGCGACGCACCGGCATCTACCAGGGTTTTCTGGCGCCCCCGGCAAGATTCGAACTTGCGACGCACGGTTTAGGAAACCGACGCTCTATCCCCTGAGCTACGGGGGCGAGAACTCGAACGGCCTGCTCGAGGCGAATGAAAGGCTAGCGGGCAGGTGGCCACGTCGAGGGTGGACGACCTGCCGTCGATGGTCGCTCGCTCGTCAGCCGGGCCGGCGGTTGGCGAACTGCGCGAGGAAGGGATTGCCGTTCCCGAAGCCGCGCCCGTTCGTGGGCACTGAGGTGGCCGAGCCGGGTAGCGGTTCCTTGACGTTGGCCAGCACCACTTCTTGACCGGCGGTCAGGCCGCGGGTGATCGACGTCCAGGTCGTGCCGACCACTCCGACTTGCACCACCACCGATTGCGGCTTGCCGTTCTCGAGCACGGTGACGGTGTGCAGTCCGCCCGTCGTCGTCACCGCCGAACTGGGTACGGCGAGAGCCGACGTCGTGCTGCCGGTGGTGATCGACACGGTTCCGACCGCGCCGTTCATGAGACCAGGTGTCGGCCCATCGAAGCCGATGACGACGCCGTACGTCGTGGACGACGTGTTGCTCGTGGGCATGGCCGAGATCGACGTCACCGTGCCCGTCACGGGGGTGCTCGAACCGTCTTGGGTGACGGTCGCCGGCTGACCGACGTGCACCGACGCGATCTTCGTCAGGCTGATGTTGGTGGTTGCCTCGTAGCCCCCGGCGCCCTGGATCACGATGTTGGCGGTCGACGAGCCGGCGCTGACCGACTGACCCGGCGCGAGGTTCACCGCGATCACCGTGCCGGCGATCGGGCTGGCGATGGTCGACTGGGCCAACGACTGGTTGGCCTCGGTGACTGACGCGCTCGCCGCGTCGACCGCTGACTGGTAGGCGATGAGATCGGCCGCGGAGGGAGGTGTCGAGGTCGGGCCGGCGCTGCGGCCGGACCCGGAGCCGCCACTGCTGCTGCGCGCGACGCTCCCACCGCCGCCTCGCCCCCCCGAGAAGCCGCCGCGCGAGGGAACCGTGGTCGTCGTCGAGCCCGTCGGACCGGTCGGGCCCTTGCCATGGCCTGACCCTGTCGGGCCGCCCCCTGTGGTCGGGG
>DASXAI010000254.1:0-3551 GCA_036406775.1 Acidimicrobiales bacterium | reverse complement strand
CGGATGACGGCCGCGGGGCTACGGTCACGGCGTGGACTTCCTGCTGCCGCCCGACGACGATCCGCAGCGCAAGGCCGTGCGGGAGTGGCTGGCCGAGCACCCGCGGCCGACGCCCAAGGAGCTGGCCGAGGCGGGGTACGTCGTGCCCCACTGGCCCAAGCCCTGGGGGCTCGAGGCCGGCCCGATCGAGCAGCTCGTGATCGACGAGGAGCTGGCGCGGGCGCGGGTCCGCCGGCCCGACAACCCGATCGGGATCGGCTGGGCCGGCCCCACGATCGTGCTGGCCGGCACCGAGGAGCAGAAGGACCGCTACCTCTGGCCGCTGTTGTCCGGCGAGGAGGTGTGGTGCCAGCTGTTCAGCGAGCCCGGCGCCGGATCCGATCTCGCCAACCTGTCGACACGAGCAGTGCAGGACGGTGACGAGTGGGTCGTCAACGGCCAGAAGATCTGGACGAGCGGCGCCCGCCGTTCGAAGTACGGCATCCTCGTGGCCCGCACCGACCCCGACGTGGCGAAGCACAAGGGCATCTCGTACTTCATCTGCCCGATGGACCTGCCGGGCATCGAGATCCGGCCCATCAAGCAGATGACGGCCGACGCCGACTTCAACGAGGTCTTCTTCACCGACGTCCGCCTCCCCGGCGCCAACCTCGTCGGTGAGGTGAACCGGGGATGGGCGCTGGCGAAGGTGACGCTCGGGAACGAGCGGGTCTCGCTGTCGGGCGGCGGCGCGCTGTGGGGCATGGGCCCGTCGGCGTCCGACCTCCTCGCCATCGTCCGGTCCACCGGTGGCTGCGGCGACCCGGTGCTGCGGCAGCGCTTGGCCGCGCTGCACATTCACGCCGAGGTGCTGCGCCTCATCCGCCTGCGCACGCTGACGGCGCGACTGAAGGGCGAGCAGCCGGGGCCCGAGGCCAGCGTGCGCAAGATCCTCGCCGACGAGCACGGCCAGGAGATCATGGGTCTCGCTCTCGACCTTCTCGGCTCCGGCGGCCTCGTCGAGGCCTACCGGCCGGCCGACCAGGCCGCCGCCACCAACACGCTCGAGGACCCGATCTGGCGCTACGGCTTCCTCTTCTCGGCCGCCCTCACCATCGGCGGCGGCACCGGCGAGGTACAGCGCAACATCGTGGCCGAGCGCGTGCTCGGTCTGCCGCACGACATCGACGTCCAACAGGGCAAGTCGTGGCGGGAGGCGGCGGCCGCCGCCGCGGCTAGCTGATCCGGGCGGCCAGGTCGTTGGGCCCGGCGGCGAGGTAGCCGCCCGCGGCCCGGATGGCCCGGCCCCACGGCTGCAGGATCCCGAGGAGCTCCTCCATGTCGTCGCCGATGGCCTCGACGATGGGCCGGCAGTGGCGGTCGGTGGCCTGCTCGACGGCTTCACGCGCCGCCCGACCGTCGGCGGTGAAGGCCCCGTGGGCCACCAGCCCGCGCTCGACGAGGCGAGCCTCGGCCGCGTCGAGCTCGTCGTTGCTCCACGCCCGCGTGCGGATGTAGGTGCGGAGCTTCAGGCCCCAGTACAGCTCGCTGAGGAGGCCGATCTCGGTGGCGTCGAACCCGGCCGTCGTCCACGCCGCCGTGTGGGCGTCGCCGCGGAACTCGCGCAGGCGGTCGGCGAGCCGCCAGACGCCTCCCAGCGCGTCGTCGGGCAACGGCTGCGACGCCATGCCCGCGTACAGCGGCTTGCCCTCGGGACGCAGCGCCTGGTTGGCGCGCTGCAGCACGGCCTCGGCCCGGTCGACGCCGTCGGGCTTCGGCCCGAGGATGCGTGCCAGCTGCTCGAGGGCGCCGCTCGTGCGGGCGGCGCAGATCGTGGCGGCGTCGGTGAGCGTCCAGCCGTAGCTGACGGCCGCGATCACGACCGCCGGGTTGAAGACGGCGAAGGCCGCCGCCACCAGCTCGCCGGGGACTTGACCCATGACCGAGCCGCGGCTGCAGAAGTAGGCCGGTCCGTCGGGCAGGGCCACCGCCCCCGCCTGGCCCGGGCTCGGCTTGAAGCCGAGGCCGGCGTAGCGCTCGTGACACTCGGGGGAGAAGTACACCTGCGCCGCCACCGGTTCGATGGTGGCGGCCAGCCGGCGGGCGCGGCTGCTGACGTCGTCGTCGCTCAGCACGGCCGGACGGTACGCCACCCCCCCGTTCCTGTCGGGAATCCGCGCCGGTTCCGCGCCGGATGGGCGACAGGAAGCGCGAGGGGCGGGCGTGCCAACCTGTCGGGGTGGCCGCTGCCATCCACGTCGCCGACCTGCGCAAGCGCTACGGCGAGATCGACGCCGTCGCCGGCGTCTCGTTCGACGTCCAGCCGGGCGAGGTGTTCGCCCTCCTCGGGCCCAACGGCGCCGGCAAGACCACGACCCTCGAGATCCTCGAGGGCTACCGCGCCCGGACGAGCGGCACCGTGCAGGTGCTCGGGCTGGACCCCGCGACCGCCGGCGTCGCCCTGCGCCGACGCATCGGCATCGTCCTTCAATCGACGGCGGTCGAGCCGTACCTGACCGTGCGGGAGGTCATCACCCGCAACGCCGGCTACTACCCGAGGTCGCGCGACGTCGATGCGGTCGTGAAGCTCGTCGGTCTCGACGAGAAGGCCGACACCCGGGTGAAGACACTGTCAGGAGGCCAACAACGCCGCCTCGACGTGGCCCTCGGCATCGTCGGCGACCCCGAGCTGCTCTTCCTCGACGAGCCGACGACCGGGTTCGACCCGAGCGCCCGCCGCGGCGCGTGGGACCTCGTGCGGGCCCTGGCGGCCGAAGGCACCACCATCCTGCTCACCACGCACTACATGGAGGAGGCCCAGCGCCTGGCCGACCGGGTGGCCGTCATCGCCCACGGTCACATCGTCGCCGAGGGCACGCCGGACACCATCGGCGGGCGTGCTGATGCTGCCGCGCGCATCCGCTTCGTGCTGCCCGCCGGCGTGGGCCCGGAGCAGTTGCCGGTGCCGGCGGCGATGGCCAACGGGCGGGTGGAGGTGCGCACCGAGGACGAGGTGCGCGTCCTGCACCAACTGACCGGCTGGGCCCTCGACGCCGGTGTGCCCCTGGAGCAGCTGACGGTGGAGCGGCCGAGCCTCGAGGACGTCTACCTCGACCTCACCGGCTCGGGGGAGGACCACGAACGATGAGCACCGCCTCTCTCGCCGTCCACCAACTGAAGTACGAGCAGAAGAGCTACTGGCGCAATCCGGCGTCGGCGTTCTTCACCTTCGCCTTCCCCGTGATGTTCCTCGTGATCTTCGCCTCGCTGAACATCGGCAACACCGTCGATTTCCTCGGCCTCGACTACAACCAGTACTACGTCCCCGGGATCATCTGCTTCGGGGTGATCAGCGCCACCTACACCAACCTCGCGATGACGCTCTCGATTCGGCGCGACACGGGGATCCTGAAGCGATTGCGGGGCACACCCTTGCCGACGGGCTCGCTGATCGGCGGCCTCCTGCTGAACGCGCTCGTGATCTCCGTGATCCTCACCGCCATCGTGATGATCGTCGGCATCTCGTTCTACGACGTCGTGTTCCCGGGCCACTGGCCGGCCCTGATCATCGC
>DASXAI010000253.1:0-1702 GCA_036406775.1 Acidimicrobiales bacterium | reverse complement strand
GTACCGACGTGAGCACCGCCGTCGCCCAGGCCCGGCACCGCGAACGGGTGCGTCAAGAGGTTGCGGGCCTCGTCGAGGTTGCCGCCCGGGTAGTTCAGGATCGGGCTGTACAGCAGGGCTCGACCGTCATCCTCGAGCAGGAGGTCGTAGGCGAGCTCGACGGCCGGGCGACCCTGGCGCGCCGCCTGCGCCGCGACACTGGCGTCGGGGCCCGGTTCGTAGTCGGGCGGGTCGCCGAGGGCGAACAGCTGCGTGAAGGCCTCGCCGTAGCGGAGCGGGCGGTCGGCAAACTCGGCCACGATGGCGGCCCGCCTCCCGGGCTCGCGCATCGCTACCACTCGCTCGGGCAGCGGCAGGTCGGCCACCTCCTTGTAGGAGGGGCACCGGGAGAACGGGTTGATGCTGGCTTGGAGGCCGAGCAGCACGCCGATGCCGCGGGTGGCCACCTGAGCGCGCACCTCGAGGCCGTCGTCGTTCATGGCCTCGATGGCGGCGAGCACGCGGCGGTGGTTGTCGCTGCCCGATCCGCCGGCGGCGACGGAGATCGACAGAGGCCGCCCGCTCGTCTCCGCCATGGCCCGCAGCGTGCCCATCTCCTCGTCGACGTCACGGAAGTCGGACACGACCTGCAGCACGCCGGCCCCGATCCGGCCCAGCCCGGCGGCGATGCCCACGAGCTCGTCGCGTCCAGCCGTGAGCGACGGCGTGTACTCGCCACGGCTGCTGCGGTGGTTGCGCGTGCGGGACGTCGTGAAGCCGAGGCCGCCGGCGGTCACGCCCTCAGCCGCCAGCCGGCCCATCTCGGCGATCTCGTCGGCGCTGGGGCGGGCCGTGTGGTCGCTGCCCCGGTCGCCCATGGCGTGCAGACGCAGGGCGCCGTGCGGCACCTGGGCCGCGAAATCGATGTCGTGCGGCCGGCTGTCCAGCGCGTCGAGGTACTCGCCGAAGCTCTGCCACGTCCACTGCAGCCCCTCGTGCAGCGCGGCGCCGGGGATGTCCTCGACGCCTTCCATCAGCTCGATGAGGCGGTCGTGGTCGCCGGGCTTCACGGGGGCGAAGCCGACGCCGCAGTTGCCCATCACCACCGTGGTGACGCCGTGCCACGCCGACGGCAGCAGGCGGCTGTCCCATGTGGCCTGGCCGTCGTAGTGGCTGTGGATGTCGACGAAGCCCGGCGTGACGAGGAGGCCGTCGGCGTCGACCTCCCGGCGGCCTCGACCGGCGACGGCGCCGACCTCGGCGATACGGGCACCGGAGATGGCGACGTCGACCGGGCGGGGCGGCCCGCCCGTCCCGTCGACCACCGTGCCGGACCGGATGACGACGTCGTACTCGGCCATGCGTCTCAGTGTAGAGAGGCGCGCCGGAAGGCTCGAAGGCCGAGGGCAGTGAGCCCGAGGGCGAAGAGGGTCACCACCAGCATGCTGAGGGTGGCCATGGCCGTCGGGTTGCTCATCCCCCAGATGTCGCGGAGCCCGCTCGCGTTCCGGTCGATGAGGCCATAGCGCATCAAGGCGAGGGCGTGGGTGAGCGGCAGCAGCTTGGCGACGAAGCCGAGGCCCGCCGGCAGCGCCGAGATCGGGAACAGTGAGCCGGCGAAGAACCACGGGACGATCGCGACGGCCGGCACCGCCCCGATGTACTCCTCCTGGGTGGGCATGATGTTGGCGAGGGCCTCGGCGGCGCCGTACATGGTGACGGC
>DASXAI010000252.1:0-3903 GCA_036406775.1 Acidimicrobiales bacterium | reverse complement strand
GCACCGTGTGGATCAGCGGCGGATCGACGTCGTCGATCTTGTGCCGCAAGTAGCTCACGTACGTCTCGAGCACGCTGGCGTTGCCGGCGAAGTTGTAGTCCCACACGCGCTCGAGGATCTGCTCGCGGGTGAGCACGCGCCGGGCGTTCGACAGCAGGTAGTGGAGCAGCCGGTACTCCGTAGGCGTGAGCTCGATGCGCCGGCCGGCGCGCCACACGTCCCGGGTGTCCTCGTCGAGCTCCAGGTCGGCGTACGACAACCGCCGCTCGCCCGGCCCGGCTCCCGACGATCGTCGCAAGACGGCCTTCACCCGCTCGATGAGCTCTTCGATGCTGAAGGGCTTGGTGACGTAGTCGTCGCTGCCGAGGCGGAGGCCTTCGACCTTGTCGCTCGTGGCGTCGCGGGCCGTCAGGAAGATGATCGGGACGTGGGTGCCCGCCCCCTCCGACTGCCGGAGCCGGCGAGCGACCTCGAAGCCGTCGAGGTCGGGCAGCATGACGTCGAGCACGATGAGATCGGGCCGGCGCCGGTCGACGGCGGCCAACGCTTCGCGTCCGCTCGCCGCCCGGTCGACCTCGAAGCCGTTGAACCCGAGCGCCATGGCGACCAGCTCGGTGATGTGCTCCTCGTCGTCCACGGCGAGCACGAAAGGCTTGGGTTTCGTCGTGTCCGACACAGTGGCCGCCACGTTAGAGCGGCCGCGATCCGGCCGAGCGCGCTCCGGAGGGAACTCACAGGATGAGCGGAGCCTCGGCCCAGCCGCCGTCGTGATCATGGCCGCCATGTCCGAGCCGGCGCGGTCGACGGTCGAGTGGGAGCCCGCCCTGCGACCGGTCGCGACCGTCGAGATCGTGGTGCCCGTCTACAACGAGGCGGCCGGCCTCGAGGCCTCCCTGCGCCGGCTCCACAGCTACCTGACCGAGCGCTTCCCGCTCACGTGGCTCGTCACGATCGTCGACAACGCCAGCACCGACGGCACGTGGGCCATCGCGCGCCGCCTGGCGGCCGAGCTCGACGGCGTGGAGGCCCGCCACCTCGATCGCAAGGGCCGCGGCCAGGCCCTGCGCGCGGCGTGGTCGGCCAGCCGATCGGCGGTGGTGGCGTACATGGACGTCGATCTCTCGACGGACCTCGACGCCCTGCTGCCTCTCATCGCCCCGTTGGTGTCGGGCCACAGCGACATTGCCATCGGCTCCCGGTTGGCCCCCGGGTCCGACGTCGTGCGCGGCCCGAAGCGCGAAGCCATCTCCCGCGTCTACAACCTCCTCCTCAAGGCCGCCCTGGGGGCCGGCTTCTCCGATGCCCAGTGCGGCTTCAAGGCGGTGCGCGCCGACGTGGCGCGGGAGCTCCTGCCGCTCGTCCAGGACGACGGGTGGTTCTTCGACACGGAGCTGCTCGTCCTCGCCGAGCGCAACGGTCTGCGCATCCACGAGGTGCCCGTCGACTGGGTCGACGACCCCGATTCGCGCGTCGACGTCGTGCCGACGGCCGCGGCCGATCTGCGCGGCATGTGGCGCCTGCGGGTCACGTTCTGGCGCGGGGGCGGGCTCCTGCACCGGCCCGCCCCCGCCCGGATGGCGCCGCCGCTCGGGTCGCAGCTCATCCGGTTCGCGTCGATCGGCGTCGTCAGCACCGTCGTGTTCGGCGCGTTGTTCGCGCTGCTGGCCGGGCCGCTCGGGCCGGTCGGCGCCGACATCGTGGCCCTCGGCATCTGCGCCCTGGCCAACACTGCCGCCAACCGGCGGCTCACCTTCGCCCTGCGGGGGCCGGTCGACCGGTCACGCCACTACGCCGCCGGTCTGGCCGTCACGTTGATGCCCCTGGCGCTGACGCTCGCGACCCTCGGCCTCCTCGGCGCCGCCGGCGTGACCGCCCTCGGGCCGTTGCTGCTCGCCCTGACCCTCGTCAACGGCCTGGCCACCGCGGCGCGGTTCGTGCTGCTGCGGTGCTGGGTCTTCCGGGCGTGAGAGCCCAACTCCGCCGGCTCGTCCGCTACGGCTCGGTGTCGGCCGTCTCGACCACGGTGAGCCTCAGCGTCCTGGGCTTGCTCGTGGCCGGTCGGGTCATGGCGCCTGGCTGGGCCAACGTGATCGCGACGGCCGCCGGCACTGTTCCCTCGTTCGAGCTCAATCGGCGGTGGGTCTGGAACAAGACCGGCCCGCGGTCGGTCGCCACCGAGATCGTCCCGTTCTGTGCGCTGTCGTTCCTCGGGCTGGCCCTGTCGACCTTCGCCGTCTCCCTGGCCGGTCTCTGGGCCGATCAGGCCGCCGTCAGCACGGCGACGCGCACGCTCGTTGTCGAAGGAGCCAACGTGAGCGCCTTCGGGCTGGTGTGGTTCGGCCAGTTCGTGCTGCTCGACCGCGTGCTCTTCCGCCCGACGGTGTGAACGCCGAGCGCCGGTCGCGCTGGGCCAGGATGGCGGGCGATGAACGGCCCCGACGAGGCGACCGCATGACGCTGCGGTGGCGGCTCGTGCTGGCGTTGACGGCGCTCGTCACCGTGGGCCTGGCCGTGTTCGGCGTGGTCACCTACTCCCTGTACTCGCGGTCGGAGTACCAGCGGCTCGACAACCAACTCGCGAACTCGGTCCCGCTCGTCACCAACCAGCTCTACGACAAGGCCGGGCTCACCGCGCCCCACGGTCCCTACGGCGGCCCGGGGGGAGGCCCGCGTCCAGGCGGCCCGCCTGACGTCCCGCCCAGCACCTATGCCGAGCTGCGCGCGCCCGACGGCACGCAGCTCAGCGTCATCCAGCTCGTCGACCAATCGAGCCAGCCCAAGTTGCCGGCCGACCTCGACGTGCCGGATCACGGCGCCAACGTGTTCACGACGGGCTCCGTCGAGGGCTCGGGCGACTGGCGGGTGTCGGTATCGCCGTCGGGTCACGACGACGGGAACGCCGTCGTGGTGGCCATCCCGATGGGCGAGGTGAGCCGATCGCTCAACCGGCTCATCGTGATCGAGACGGCCGCCGCCGTCGTGCTCCTCGCCGTGCTGGCGAGCGGGGCATGGCTCATCCTCCGGCGGGGCCTGCGGCCGCTGGAGCACATGGCGACTTCGGCCCGGTCGATCACGGCCGGCGACCTGTCGCAGCGCGTCGAGCCGTCCGACAACAACACCGAAGTCGGTCAGCTCGGGCTGGCCCTCAACACGATGCTCGGCGAGATCGAAGGTGCCTTCCGGGAGCGGGAGGAGACCGAGCAGCGCTTGCGCCAGTTCCTGGCCGACGCGTCCCACGAGCTGCGCACGCCGCTCACGTCCATCCAGGGGTTCGCCGAGCTGTTCCGGTTGGGCGCCGACCAGGACCACGTCGACCTGGCCGTCACGATGCGCCGGATCGAGGAGGAGTCGGCGCGCATGAAGACCCTCGTGAACGATCTGCTGCTCTTGGCCCGCCTCGACGAGACCCGGCCCGTCCAGCGGGCCCCCGTCGACTTGGCCGTGCTGGCCGCCGACGCGTGCAGCGACGCCGTGGCGGCCGAGCCGGCCCGGCCCGTCAGCCTCGACGCGCCCGACCCGGTGGTGGTGGCGGGCGATCAGGACCACTTGCGCCAGGCCATCGCCAACCTCGTGACGAACGCCTTGAAGCACACGCCCTCCGGGACGCCGATCGAGGTGTCGGCCGAGCGTCGCAACGGCCACGCCGTCGTCAGCGTGCGCGATCACGGTGCGGGGCTCGACAGCGAGGCCCTCCACCACGCCTTCGATCGCTTCTGGCAGGCCGACCACGCCCGCACCGGCGCCGGTGCCGGGCTCGGGCTGTCGATCGTGGCCGCCATCGCCCACGAGCACGGCGGCTCGGTCCAGGTCGTCAATGCGCCCGACGGCGGCGCCCGCTTCACCCTCGAGCTTCCCCTCGCCCTCCCCCCGCCGACCTCCGCGAGGGGTCAGGCCGGCGACGTG